>DULF01000080.1 GCA_012840535.1 Clostridiaceae bacterium | reverse complement strand
GAGTGGTAGTTATTGAGGCAAGTGAAAAAAGCGGCTCACTGATTACTGCCAACTATGCATTGGAGCAGGGCAGGGAGGTATTTGCAGTCCCGGGAAACATCAACAGTAAACTCAGTAAAGGCACCAATATGCTTATTAAAGACGGAGCTAAAATTGTTACAAGCGTAACTGATATACTTGAAGAATTAAATTTAAGTTTTGATTGCAACAATATTAATTTAATTGAATATAAAGATGAAAAAAGTAAAAATCTATTAAATGACGCTGGTGATAATGAAAAGAAAATAATTGAATGTCTGGGCAGCGGTGCTATGCATATTGATGTAATTGCCGACAAGTGTGAAATAGGCATCAAAGAACTAAATTCTATAATTTTAGTGATGGAACTTAAGGGCCTTTTGGAGAGATTGCCTGGGAAGTTATACAGGCTGAAAAAGAATTTTGGCATTGACAATATTTGATTAAGTATTTAAAATCAATTACAATAAAACACGGCAAATTTTATCCAGAATGAGCCCTTGAAAAATTCTTATTATTTGGAGGAACAGAATGGCAAATAATTTAGTAATAGTAGAGTCTCCGGCAAAGGCTAATACAATTGGCAAGTTTCTTGGCAAAGATTATAAGATTGTAGCATCTGTCGGTCATGTCAGGGATCTGCCTAAAAGCCAGATGGGAGTAGATATAGAAAATAATTTTGAACCTAAATATATTACCATTCGGGGAAAGGGCGATATAATCAGCAAACTTAAAAAAGAAGCAAAAAACGCGAAAAAAATATACCTTGCAACAGACCCTGATCGTGAAGGCGAGGCAATTTCATGGCATTTGGCAAATATTCTGAATATTGATACAAAAGACAAATGCAGAATTACATTTAATGAAATAACAAAAAATGCTGTAAGAAACGCTATTAAATCTCCGAGAAAAATCAACATGGATCTTGTTGATGCACAGCAGGCCAGAAGAGTCCTTGACAGAATTGTAGGGTACAAAATAAGCCCTCTCTTGTGGAAAAAGGTGAAAAAAGGATTAAGCGCAGGACGTGTGCAGTCTGTGGCAACAAGATTGATATGTGACAGGGAAGATGAAATTGAGAATTTCGTTCCGGAAGAATACTGGACAATTGATGTCAAATTGTCAAAACATAACTCACGTACAACGTTTACAGCGAAATTTTACGGAACCCAAAATCAAAAAATCGAGTTAAAAAACGAAGAACAGGTAAACGGGATACTATGCGAAATCGAAGAGGAAAAGTTTATTGTTCAGAAAATTAAGAAAGGCGAGAAGAAAAAGTCCCCGGCGCCGCCGTTTATTACAAGCACTTTGCAGCAGGAAGCATCCAGAAAGCTTGGCTTCCCCGCAAAAAAGACAATGACCATAGCCCAGCAGCTATATGAAGGAATTGATATAAAGGGGATTGGTCCGGTTGGATTAATTACCTATATCCGTACCGATTCTACAAGAGTTTCCAATGAAGCTCAGCAGGAAGCCAGGAATCTGATAAAGGAGAAATACGGGGAGGAGTACGTGCCCGTAGAAATCAGAATATACAAGAATAAGTCGGCGTCACAGGACGCGCACGAGGCAATAAGGCCGACATATATTTCCATGCTTCCTGATTCAATTAAAGATTCACTGAGTAATGACCAGTTCAAGCTATATAAACTTATATGGGACAGGTTTATAGCGAGCCAAATGAGTTCTGCGGTCTATGACACAATAAACGTTGATATTGCGGCAGGAAAATATATTTTCAAAGCCAATGGCTCAAGAGTGAAATTCCAGGGATTTATGGCAGTGTATATTGAAGGCAGGGACGAAGAGACGGAAGAAGACGAAACCCATATACCTGAACTTGTTGAAGAAGAAGTTTTAAACAAAAAGAAAATTGAGCCAAAGCAGCATTTTACCCAACCTCCTCCAAGATATACTGAAGCTACGCTGGTAAAAGCTCTTGAAGAAAAAGGCATAGGACGTCCAAGCACATATGCCCCGATTATTACCACTATCCTTGCCCGTGGCTATGTTGTGAAAGAAAAGAAGCAGTTCTACCCGACAGAGCTTGGCAGGATTGTGACGGATATTATGAAAAAACACTTCACCGATATCGTAGATGTGGAGTTTACCGCACAGCTTGAGAAGAAGCTGGACGATGTTGAGGAAGGAGAGAAAAACTGGGTTGATTTAATGAAAGAATTTTACAGCCAGTTTATCAATGCATATAAGGAAGCAGAATCAAAAATAGAAGAGATTGAAATTCCTGATGAAGTTTCTGACGTTGTTTGTGAAAAATGCGGACGGAACATGGTAATCAAGAGTGGAAAGTTCGGTAAATTTTTAGCCTGCCCTGGCTTCCCTGACTGCAGAAATACAAAGCCTATATTGGAGGAAGCAGGCGTTAACTGTCCAAAATGCGGAGGTAAAGTGCTGATCAAGAAAACAAAAAAAGGAATGAAATATTTAGGGTGCGAGAATTACCCAAAATGCACATTTTTATCATGGGATAAGGTGGCAGGGGAAAACTGCCCCAAATGCGGAAATTTCATGCTTAAAAAATTCTCAGGAAAAAAGATTGTTATTTTCTGCAGTAAAGAAAACTGCGGCTATACTAAAGAAGAAAACAATGGAAATAACGAGAAGGAAAGATGAAGTAATGACATCTCAACATCATGTCAACGTTATTGGCGCTGGATTGGCAGGAAGTGAAGCAGCATGGCAAATTGCAAAAAGGGGAGTGAAAGTTAGGCTTTTTGAAATGAAGCCCAAGCTGTATTCCCCTGCGCATCATTTGAGTACTTTTGCGGAGCTTGTATGCAGTAATTCCCTGCGTTCTGACAGACTTGAAAATGCCGTTGGGCTGCTAAAGGAAGAAATGCGGCTATTGGATTCTTTAATAATGAAATGTGCAGATGCCACAAGGATTCCGGCAGGGGGAGCACTCGCCGTTGACAGGGAACGCTTCTCCCGAATGGTTACCGAAACCCTTCTAAACTGTCCCAATATAGAGGTGATTAATGAAGAGGTCACTTCTTTGCCGGATAATGAAATAAGTATTATTGCAACCGGACCGCTTACATCAGGCAAATTTTTTGAATATGTGAAAGATCTTATAGGCCGGGAGTATTTGTATTTTTTTGACGCTGCCGCGCCAATTGTCGTCTATAGTTCTATTGATATGAAAAAGGCTTTCAGGGCATCAAGGTATAACAAGGGAACTGATGATTATATCAACTGTCCTATGGATAAAAACCAATATGAAATATTCTGGAATGAACTTGTAAATGCAGAACTTGCGCCGGTAAAAGACCTTGACAGGGAAATAGTCTTTGAAGGCTGCATGCCTATTGAAAGCATGGCTAAAAGAGGCATAGACACATTAAGGTTTGGTCCTTTAAAACCTGTAGGACTTATAGACCCAAATACAGGACAGGTGCCTTACGCTGTTGTACAACTGCGCCAGGATAATGCTGAAGGTACATTATATAACATTGTCGGATTTCAAACGCGTTTAAAGTGGGGAGAACAAAAAAGAGTGTTCAGTCTGATTCCCGGTCTGGAAAATGCAGAATTCGTAAGGTATGGAGTCATGCATAGAAACACGTTTATCAATTCCCCAAAATTGCTGGATAACACATATAGGTTAAAAACAAACCGTAACATATTTTTCGCAGGTCAGATTACGGGTGTGGAGGGCTATGTGGAATCAGCATCCTCAGGACTGGTTGCAGGAATAAACGCAGCCATGCAGGCTCTCGGAAAAAAAGAAGCAGTATTTCCTTCAGATACCGCGATCGGTGCGCTTGCCAATTACATATCTGATTCCTCCATAAATGATTTTCAACCCATGAATATTAATTTTGGACTGATAAGGCACAGAGGAATTAAGACAAGGGATAAAAAAAGAAAGTACCTGGAAATAGCAAATAATGCTCTTGAACAAATCAAAAAGATCAAAGGTAATATAGTAAATTAGTCCTATTTAAATGTCATTTTTTGTCGCCTTCCAAAATAAATGGAATTTCTTCAATTACAAGTAATTACTGTTATTTCAATACTTTGTCTTCACAACATATAGAAACACTTTAGTCCTATAATACACCATATAGTTGAATTGTTTTACACATTATGCTAAAATCTAATTGTTATAATTGGACTTTATGTAAAATGTTTGCTAGTTATGTCATAAATCGTTATATGGGGGTGTTAAAATTTGCTTGGAAGAATAATTAATAACACCAAAATAATTGAAAAAGCAATGGATGCCTGTTGGGTTCGAAATGAGGTAATCGCGCAGAATATTGCAAACGCCGATACGCCGGGTTATAAAAGAAAGACCGTTCTTTTTGAATCGCAGCTTAATGAAGCAATTGAGAAGAACAGGAAATCAGAATCAAACAGGCGTATGAGTAAGACCCCTGCGTCAAAATCAGCTGTTGAAGATGTTGAAATCAAAATTATACAGGATAATTCCAACCTTAGCTATAGACTTGACGGAAATAATGTGGACATTGACAATGAGATGGCATCAATGGCAAAAAACACGATAAAGTACAACGTTTTGACACAAAGTCTTAATTCTTCATTAGGAAGGATTAAGACCGCGATTAACGAAGGAAGGAGATAATGATATATGGGTTTCTTCAGTTCACTTGATATAAGCGCTTCCGGTTTAACTGCACAGAGACTGAGAATGGATACAATTTCGCAGAATATTGCCAATATTAATACTACAAGAACCGAAAATGGGACCCCATATAGAAGACGGGTTGTAATCTTTGAAGAGCGGAATGCCGATGTGCCTTTTTCCGATTATCTCACTGAAAGCAGCAGGGAAAAGTACATAGGAAAAGGAGTAAGGGTATCACGCATTGTAGAGGATTCAACTCCTTTCAAACGCATTTATGACCCGGGACATCCTGATGCGGATGAAAACGGATATGTCCTCATGCCAAACGTTGATATAATTACTGAAATGGTAAATATGATTTCAGCTACCCGAGCATATGAAGCGAATGTTACATCAATAAATACCACCAAAAGCATGGCAATGAAAGCACTGGAAATAGGAAAATAGCGCTTGTGGCGAAATAAGTTTTTAAGGTGTCGTTTATTGAAGCTTTTTGTTTATTATTTTTAGTCAGAGGGTATTAAATGTTATGCCTCATTTTACATGTCGTGAGGGAAGGTGAATAACTTGGCTATAAACAGTATAACGCAACTGAAGCCGCTATCTTTATCACAGCATAGTATTGTAACGAATGATCGTAATGATGCTGCTGTGTCTTTCATTGATTATTTAAATTCTGCTCTTGAAAAAACAAACAATTTGATAATTGAATCCGAAAAGCTCGCAGAAGATTTCGCCGCAGGAAGAACAGACAATATTCATCAGGTGCTTATTGCAGCAGAAAAGGCTGATATTGCATTTCAATTTACAGTGCAGATAAGAAATAAAATACTGGATGCATACAATGAAATTATGAGAATGCAGATATAGATTGATTAATCGCGATCAAGGTGGTGCAGTAAATGCCGGAATTTTTTACAAAAGTTAAAGAACAGGTTATTGAATTTTGGAATAACCTTGATAAGAATCAGAAAAAAAGGCTGTACATAACTTCAGCAATTGTTGTTGTCGCAATTAGTGTAGGTATCATTTTGTTAACAAGGCCAAATTATGTCACTCTGGTAAGAAGCACTGATACAAAGCAAATAGCTGAAATAAAAAAAATACTTGATGATAACCAGATTTGGAACAAGCTTGATGACAACGGGGAGAGTATCATTATAAAGCAGAGTGATAAGGGCAAAGCCCGAATAGCTGTTTCTGATAAAGGTTATCCAAAATACGGTTTGACATTTGAAGACGCCATCTCCATGATAGGCATTAGCACTACTGAAAGCGATAGGAAGCATATTTGGAGACAGCAGGAGAAGTCAGAAATAGAAAGCATGATCATGTCTTACGACAATATCGAGAATGCAGAAGTCAATTTAGCTATTCCCGAAAAAACTCTCTTTTCTATAGATCCGCAGGAACAATCAAGACCTAAGGCAATAGTACGTATTACTCCGAAGGAAAAGCTCACTCCGGAGCAAGTACAGGGTATTGTCATGCTTGTCTCAAGGAGTGTTGTTGATCTTAAGCCGGAAGACGTAACTGTAGTGGATAATTTCTCTAATATTTTAAATGTAGAGCCTGTTGATGATTCTATATATGCTGCAAACACGCAGGAGAAGCTGCGCAGGGACATGGAACTTCACCTGCAAAAGAAGGTATATGACTATTTCAGCGTTGGACAGTTTGAAAATTTTGATACAATAAGAGTCGTAATAAACCCTGTTCTAGATTTTGAAAAAGTAAAATCCCAGTCAAAGACTTTAAGCAACCCTGAAGGAATGGATGGAGGAGCGCTGCTAAACAGTGATATACTTAAGGAAAGTGTCGAGAACGCATCAACAGCAGGAGAGCCTGGTGTAGGGACAAATCCCGGTAACGCCAACTCACCTTCTTACATGATTGCCGATGGAGGAAATGCCAGCTATGACAAAACCCATGAAGTTAAGAACTTTGCTTACAACGAAACCATTACGGAACTTGAAAAACCTACCGGAAAACTTGTTCCTGAACAATCTACGGCGGCAATATCACTCTGGTATGGACAGAGAGTTACAGATGATTCCAAGTTGTCCGATGAATTTTTAAACGAGGTAAGATTGGTCGTCAGTATGGCCACCGGTATTCCTGTCAGCAATATAACTGTTAACAAAATGAAACTTGCGCAACCGGAAACAACTGCAAGAACTGCATCAGAAATAATCAAGGACTTTATTTCCACCTATGGTTTCTTCATATTGCTTCTGCTACTTATAGTCGGGCTTATAATTATGGCATTACCCAGAAGAAAAAAAGAAGAAGTTCCCATTCCAGTGGAACCACAGCCCGCTTTGGCTGTAGAACCAAAATTTGTTGTGCCTGAAAAGCCCGATGTTCATTTGCCTGAGATAGATTTAGAAGAAAAATCTGAACTTAAAAAACAAATAGAAAAGTTTGTAAAACAAAAACCAGAAGCTGTTGCCCAGCTTTTGAGAAACTGGCTTTCAGATGATTGGGACGTTTAAGTATTAAGCAGGAGATGGTGAGTAATGGCACGAGTTAGCACACATAAAGAATTGACCGGCAGGGAAAAAGCGGCAATGTTGCTCATTACCCTGGGACCAGAAAGGTCAGCAGAAATTTTCAAGCATTTGAAAGAAGAAGAAATAGAGCAATTAACTCTTGAAATAGCAAATATCCGTTCAGTAACTCCTGAAGAAAAAGAAAAAGTCTTGGAAGAGTTTTATCAGATATGCCTCGCCCAGGAATATATTGCAGAAGGAGGCATAGATTATGCTAAACAGGTGCTTGAAAAAGCGCTTGGTCCGCAAAAGGCGGTTGAAGTCATTAACAGGCTGACAGTATCTTTGCAGGTCAAACCTTTTGATTTTGTCAGAAAAACTGACCCTGCACAATTGCTCAATTTTATTCAAAAGGAGCATCCACAGACAATTGCATTAATTTTAGCCTACTTAAAGCCACACCAAGCTGCTGCCGTGCTTTCTGCTTTGCCTCAGGACAAGCAGGCGGATGTTGCCCGGAGAATTGCAACACTCGACAGGACATCTCCTGAAGTTATCAAAGAGGTCGAAAGAATTCTGGAAAAGAACCTTTCTTCACTGGTTACTGAAGATTTTACCGTTGCCGGTGGTGTACAGGCAATTGTTGATATACTGAACAATGTTGACAGGGGTACCGAAAAGCACATTATGGAAACGCTTGAATACGAAGATACCGATCTTGCAGAGGAAATCAAGAGGCGCATGTTTGTATTTGAAGACATTCTTACACTCGACAACCGTTCAATTCAGAGGTTCCTCAGAGAAATTGACAATAGCCAGCTTGCATTAGCCCTCAAGGGAGCTACAGAAGAAGTACAAAAAGTTATTTACTCAAATATGTCTAAGCGCCTTGCTGAAATGATCAAGGAAGACATCGAGTTTATGGGACCTGTCAGACTGAAAGATGTAGAAGAAGCACAGCAGAAAATTGTCAATGTAATACGTAAGCTTGAGGATGCAGGCGAAATTGTAATTTCCAGAGGCGGAGGGGATGAAATAATTGTCTAGGGGAATTTATAAAAACTATCAGGTAAATATAGGCATACCATTTCAAATTTGCACGCCAATAAGTCCTCACGTGGCAAAAGCTGCGGATGAGGAAGATGCTAAAGTTGAAGAACCGGAAAACAATCCGGAAGTTGATCCCCAGGATCTTCTGGCTGAAGCCAGGGAAAAAGCTGGTTTAATTATCAATGAAGCCAAACTTGAAGCGTCTAAAATTCTAAAAGAAGCAGAAGAAAAAGCAAACATACTGGCAAATGAAATTATTGAAAATGCCAGAAAAGCAGGTTATGAAAAAGGTTACATGGAAGGCAAGAAACAATACGAGAGTTTGATAAAAGAGGCCGAATTCATCAGAGAACGCGCCAAGACCGAGTATAAAGAAATCCTGGCCGGTATTGAACCGGATATAATAAATTTATCATTGGAAATAGCAAATAAAGTACTGGCATATGAAATCAATGTAGATAAAGAAAGTATTTTACCCCTTGTGAAACAGGCAGTTGAAAAGTGTACGAACAGGGAGAGCGTTACTTTAAAAGTATCTCCGGATGATTATGATACTGTTTGCCAAAACATCGAAAAATTAAGGACAATGATTGAAGACCTCGGCAATTTACAGGTAATGAAAGACTTTTCCTTAAAATCCGGCAATTTTTTTGTTGAAACTCTTTATGGCTGTATTGATGCAGGAATTGAAACAAAATTAAGAAAAATCGAAGAGGCTTTTAAGCTGGTAATAGGCAAATAGATCTGATATATGCAGGAGGTATGCTTTGTTAAGCGTCAACTTTGAAAAATACAGAAATGTCCTTGAAAAATCTGATTTTGTTGAATATATAGGGAAAGTCACCAGGGTTGTCGGTCTGACAATTGAATCGGACGGTCCGGAGGTTAATATTGGGGACTTATGCCAAATATGTTCCACAAAGGATAAAAGAAAAGTAAACGCTGAAGTTGTAGGCTTTAAAGATAACAAAGTGCTTTTAATGCCTTTTGGTGAAATGAGTGGTTTAGGACCTGGATGCAAGGTGGTTTCTTCAGGCGAGCGCTTGAAAGTAGGGGTTGGCAAAAAACTGCTGGGCAGGATTATTGACGGAATTGGCAATCCCATCGACGGCAAGGGATATCCGGAGCCTGAAGACTATTATCCTGTCAATAATACTCCGCCACATCCGCTCAAAAGAAAAAGAATAAGAGAACCCCTTCCTCTTGGTATTAAAGCTATTGACGGCCTGTTAACAGTCGGAAAAGGACAGAGGATTGGAATATTTGCAGGAAGTGGCGTTGGGAAAAGCACATTAATAGGAATGATTGCAAGAAACACAAAAGCAGATATTAACGTAATAGCTCTAATTGGAGAACGAGGCAGGGAAGTTAAGGAATTTATAGAGAAAGATTTGCAGGAAGAAGGATTAAGCCGCTCTGTAGTTGTGGTTGCAACTTCCGATCAACCAGCGCTGATAAGGTTAAAGGGCGCGCAGCTTGCGACTGCAATAGCAGAGTATTTCAGGGATCAGGGAATGGATGTGCTCTTTCTTATGGATTCACTTACAAGGTTTTCAATGGCACAAAGAGAAATAGGACTGTCCATTGGTGAACCTCCGGTTACAAGAGGGTATCCGCCATCCGTGTTCGGAATCATGCCCAAACTTCTTGAGCGCGCCGGAAACTCTGAAAAAGGTTCCATTACTGGCCTTTATACGGTGCTTGTGGACAGTGATGACTTTAATGAACCGATTACAGACACTGCAAGGGGTATATTGGATGGACATATT
>DULF01000079.1 GCA_012840535.1 Clostridiaceae bacterium | reverse complement strand
GGGCCATTAGCTCAGTAGGCAGAGCACTTGACTTTTAATCAAGGTGTCCGGCGTTCGAATCGCCGATGGCTCACCAAAAAATGAGGGTTTTCAAGAAAAAATCTTGAAAACCCTCATTTTGTGTGTGCGCGGCATGCGCGCGACCTTGACGGTGAAAGTCCGTTACGGGGGTTGATAGCACCAACCGTTAGCCAAGGGCAAGGGTGTCCACCGTGAGGTGGAATCTGAAGGAAGCCGGAGGCAAAATCCCGGCCTGACGAACAGGAACAGCATATGAGGCATTCACAAACTGGGTGAGTTTGCACAACAAAACAAAGCCCAATGCTATCCGAGGTTTGTGATGTAAATGCTGCAGGTATATGGGATGAAAGGGCGCGCGTTTACCCGCGGAGGTCTGACTGATATGCTTAACGGATGAACTTTCAGAAGGCAACCCGTGCAGTGATGTACGGCTGAACAGTCAGAAGTCAGTAGAGGCCATAGTACTAGGTCGGACATGCACGGCATAGGAAGGGCCGAACAGTAGGAGGTTTGCGGAATTTGAAAGACACGAGGAAATGCGATGAAAACAGACAACTTCACGAAGAAGGCTACCTGCAAGAGAATAGGGTGGAACTCGAAGGTAACGCAGGAGCGTTGAGTATTTCCTCCACGTCTGAAAAGGAAGCAAACGATGGAAAAGGGTACGCCATGGGACTGCTTGAGAAAATACTTGACCGGGACAACCTGAACAAGGCATACAAGAGAGTCAGGGTAAACAAAGGGAAACCAGGCGTCGACGGGATGACGGTAGATGAACTTCTGCCGTTCCTGAAGGAGAATGGTGAACGAATCAGGCAGGCAATCATGGATGGGACGTACAGTCCCAAGCCTGTCAGGAGGGTAGAGATACCCAAACCTGATGGAGGGGTAAGGTTATTAGGAATACCCACAGTGCTTGACCGGGTGATACAACAAGCCATAGCCCAGGTATTGTCTCCGATTTATGAGGAAGAATTTTCAGATAACAGCTATGGGTTCAGACCAGGAAGGAATGCACACCAAGCCATAAGGAAATGTAAGGAATATATAGACGCAGGATACAAATGGGTAGTAGATATAGACCTTGCAAAGTACTTTGACATGGTAAACCATGACAAACTGATGCGTCTTTTATCGAATAAGATAAAGGACGGCAGGGTACTGTCCTTGATAAGGAAGTACCTGAAATCAGGAGTGATGGTAAACGGGGTGGTCATTGACACAGAGGAGGGGACGCCACAAGGTGGTAACATATTGCCACTTCTGAGCAACATAATGCTGAATGAACTGGACAAGGAGCTCGCGAGAAGGGGACTGAAATTCTGCCGGTATGCGGATGACTGCAATATTTATGTAAAGAGCAGGAAAGCGGCAGAGAGGGTAATGGCAAGTATCAGGAGGTTTCTCGAAAAAGAGCTAAAACTCAAGGTAAACAAAGAAAAGAGCGCAGTGGATAGGCCATGGAAACTCAAGTTTCTTGGGTTCTCGTTTTACCTGAAGAATGGAGAGGCCAGAGTAAGAGTGCATCCCAAATCCGTAAATAAACTCAAGGCAAAGCTCAAAGAGGTAACTGGCAGGAGCAATGCAATGAGCATGGAGGAGAGGATAATAAGGCTCAAACAGGTTATTACCGGATGGGTTAACTATTTTGGGATTGCGGAAATGGGCAGACTAGCAAAGGGATTGGATGAATGGCTTGGAAGAAGGATAAGGATGTGTTACTGGAAGCGCTGGAAGAAAATCAAGACCCGACATGATAATCTTGTGAAACTTGGCATTGACGATTACAAAGCATGGGAGTATGCCAACACAAGAAAAGGCTATTGGAGAATATCCAACAGCCCTATTCTATCCAAAGCCTTAACTAATGAATTTCTATCCAAAGCCTTAACTAATGAATGGATTAAGAAACAAGGGTTTCCTTCATTAACTGAAAGGTACCTATTAGTACATTAATTCCTAACTGAACCGCCGTATACCGAACGGTACGTGCGGTGGTGTGAGAGGTCGGTAGGTGAAATAATCACCTACCTCCTACTCGATTATCAAACACACATAATTCAAAAAGTTTGTTAACAATTAAAATTGAAGGAAATAAGTTAAAAATAGAGGGATATGATACATTTGATTTGGATTATATTAACCTTCATTTGTACGAAATAGATTCAACAGATGTAATAGAAAGAAATGTTGTGTCAGGTATCGAAATTGTTCTAAGTGAGTGTATATATGCGAATATGGGTGTGATTAATTGTAGCCTGGACATACCTAATTTAAAAGAAAGTTATTACTATGCCGGAAACATTTCTGGTTTTAATTGATGATACTGGCTTAGGTTCAAAAATCATAGATTTTATAATTTACTGTTCCAAAAATGATTCTATTTTGAAAAACCTTGTTATCTATCTGGATTTTAACAATTCCCTGGATTTTAGGCAAAAACGGTTATGGCGTAAACCAAAAAATTGAGGCATTACAAATACATACCAAGGCATATTAAATCTTAAACAAAACATACTACTGATAAAAGTATGTTTATTTTATTTGCAAAAAAAAGAAGGAATGTCCCTATGAAAAGAAGTTTGAGCTTGATTGTTTTAATTGTTTTTTCTATATTTTTTACATTTTTTAGTACAATGGAGATCAGTACCAAGAGCAAAGCAAACAGCAAAGCAAAGGATCAGCTTGCTGCCAGGTCCGGCAGCGCAAGAAAAGGTAAGTATGTTGTTGTAATCGATCCCGGACATGGAGGAATTGATGGGGGGACTTCTTTAAACGGGCTGTTGGAAAAAGATATAAATTTGGATATTTCACTTAAAATCAGGAACTATCTTGAACAAGACGGTTTTTCTGTTATTATGACCCGGCAGAGTGATGTTTCCCTTGAGAATTTCAGTAGTATTCGTGGAAGCAGGTATATAAGGGATCTGACAGCGCGTGTGGAAAAAATAAACAACAGCGGCGCAGAGATGTTTTTAAGCATTCATGTGAACTGCCATCCGAGAAATCCAAAAGCTAACGGGTCCATTGTTTTTTACGACAAGAAGTTTATAGAAAACAAAATCCTGGCTAGTTGCATTCAAAAAGCGTTGAACGATATGGTTGTAGACGGAAAAAAACGTGCTGCCCACAACCCTATAATAGGTGATTATTTTATCCTGCGCAATTCAAGGATACCGGGTGTTATTATTGAAACAGCTTTTATTTCAAATAAAACCGAATGGAATCTGCTAAAGCAGGACAAATTCAGGGATGATATTGCTAAAAACATTGTAATAGGGGTAAAGCAGTATCTTAAAGAAATGAAAGGTACCTGAAAGAAATAAAAGACAACCATGCTATTCTTAAAGTGTTTTTTTTATATTTTTCTTTTCTCTCAACAGCTTCTTTATCAAAATAAAAAAGTATTGAATTCTTGATTAATATGTGCTAACATTACACAAAGGATATACATATGTGCATAATACGAGGACACGGAGGGCGTTATGAAAAAGGACTCAACTTATTTGCTGGTTGATGCCTCGGTGTTGCCGGATGTTTTTACAAAAGTTATTGAGGTTAAAAAAATTCTCAGCAAAGGAATAGTAAAAACTGTAAATGAAGCCGTTAAAGAAGTCGGAATAAGCAGAAGCGCCTATTACAAGTACAAGGACAGCGTTTTTCCTTTTTATGAGACTTCAAGAGGCAAAGTAATAACTTTACTGTTTGTTGTTGAGGATTTTTCCGGCATTCTGTCCCGCATTATAAATGAGATAGCGCTGGCAAAAGCCAATATTCTTACGATAAACCAAAATATACCCATAAACGGTCTTGCAGATGTTACAATCTCAATTGAGACTGCGGGAATGGTTAAAGATATAAAGGAATTAATGGATGAAATAGGCAAGATAGAAGGCGTGCGCAAGCATGAAATCCTTGCAAGGGAATAAGGAGGTTAAGCAATAATGATAAATATAGCTGTTCTAGGGTATGGGGTCGTTGGCTCAGGAGTTGTGGAAGTCGTCAAGAAAAATGAGATGAGTATCAGCAAGAAAGCAGGAGAGAAAATTGCCGTAAAAAGGATTCTTGATATCCGCGACTTTCCGGACAGCCCTGATGCCGAACTTATTACAAAAAATCCTGATGAAATATTTAATGATGATTCTATAAGCATAATTGTTGAAACAATTGGAGGCATAGGAGCAGCCTACGAATTTACAAAAAGAGCGTTCCAGAAAGGGAAGCACGTTGTAACATCAAACAAGGAGCTTGTCGCAACTTATGGACCTGAGCTTTTGAAGCTGGCAAAAGACAGTGGGGTTAATTATCTTTTTGAAGCAAGCGTGGGTGGAGGAATTCCGATTATCCGTCCTCTGAGCGAATGCCTTGCAGCTAATGAGATAAGCTCAATAATAGGTATACTGAACGGTACAACCAATTATATACTTACGCAGATGAAAAAGGAAGGCAGGGACTTTGCCTCAGCATTGAAAAGCGCGCAGCAGAACGGTTATGCGGAAGCTGACCCGACTGCGGATATTGAAGGGCATGATACCTGCAGGAAAATAGCTATATTGTCTTCAATTGCATATAACGAATTCGTAGATTATAAGAATATCCATACCGAAGGCATCACAAAAATTACCAAGGAGGACATGCAGTACGCCGAGGTAATGGGTTCTGTCATAAAACTTATCGCTGTCAGCAGGAAAGTTAACGATAAAATATTTGCAAGGGTAAGTCCTGCCATTATATCAAAATTCCATCCGCTTGCCAACGTTGAAGACGTGTTCAATGCAATTTTGGTAAGTGGAAACGCTATAGGAGACGTAATGTTCTATGGACGCGGGGCAGGAAAACTGCCTACTGCAAGTGCTGTTGTGGCTGACGTAATAGATATTGTCAAACATACCGGCAACGGCAGAAGAAATGTATGGGAAAAGAAGGATTACAACAATGTAATTGATATAAGCGAAAGTGAGACCAGGTACTTTGTGAGAGCTGCAACTGAAAACGGCAAAGAAGTTAAAAATCATATCCTGAGCATATTTGGAAATGTTGAATTTATTAAATTGGAAAGACCGGAATTTGAGGATGAGATCGCATTTGTAACCATGAAGTCCACTGAGAAGGACCTTTCAGCAAAAGTGAGCCGGCTTAAAGAAGCCGATACTATAAATGGCATAAAAAATATAATACGTGTAGAAGGAGAGTAGCTAAAAATCACATTAAAAAATAAAAAAAAGCATTGAAATAAATTAACGTTAGGTTTAAACTTAAACTAATTAAATAATTAAATAAGATTGAAATACAGGTTGCTTTTTTGGGGTCACATCCCAATTGCATTAAAAGGGAAACAGGTGAAATTCCTGTGCGGTCCCGCCGCTGTAAAAGATGAGTTCCGGCAGTGTTCCACTGGGTTTCTGGGAAGGATGCTGGAGCGATGACGCTTGAGCCAGAAGACCTGCCTGTATTGTTGCACCGTTACTCTACGGGCGATAGGGGAGGTGTTGTTGAATGATGCTGAACGCATATTATTAAAACCTCTCGACGCTTTTTGTTGAGAGGTTTTTTAAGTCAAAGGAATTGTGCACATGTTTTATATTCTTAAAATAAGTGCATATTCCCCAAAAATGATATCCTGGAAGGGTAGGTTGTGTTTGTGTAATGAATGGTTTGGTTCATATTTACACAGGTAACGGAAAGGGAAAGACTACCGCGGCAATCGGCCTTGGAATCAGGGCATATGGCAGAGGACTTAAAGTTTTCATGGCCCAGTTTCTTAAAGGGATGGAAACGGGAGAGAT
This sequence comes from Clostridiaceae bacterium, assembly GCA_012840535.1. Taxonomy (GTDB): domain Bacteria; phylum Bacillota; class Clostridia; order Acetivibrionales; family DUMB01; genus DULF01. The sequence continues at coordinate 7,988 of DULF01000079.1, read as the reverse complement.
TAATACCATCAAAAAGCTTGAGCCTGGTTTCACCCTGTATAGAGGGACAAGCATCAATAAGTTTACATGGGAAATGAATGCTGATGAGTTTGAGAAAGCCAAGAAAGCTCAGCAGGATATTTTTAGCCATGTATTGGAAGCTGCACAAAGTGGCCGGTGGAATCTGATCATCATGGATGAAATTATGGCTGCGATATCTGCGGGCTTTATAAACCTTGAAGATGTAAAGAATTTTATCAAAAACAAACCCGGCATGCTGGAAGTTGTCATGACGGGGAGAAATGCTCCTCAGGATCTTATTGAGCTTGCGGACTATGTCTCAGAGATAAAAGAGGTCAAGCACCCTATAAAAAGAGGCATACCGGCAAGAAAAGGAATCGAAATCTAAATCAATAAACTAACTTGCAGAAAGGAAAGGATATGGTGAAAATGAAAAAGACTCTGGCATTTATATTGTCAATATTTTTGGTAATAACATTATTTGCTGGATGTGGCAAAAAGGATTCCGCTGAAGAAAATAAGGATATTGGTACTCCAGCCCAACAAGAGACTCAGGAAGAGCAAAACGGACAGGAACAGCAAGTCGATGAGGAAACCGACAAGTTTCCATTGACGGTAAAGGATGATAAAGGTAGCGAAATGACTATTGAAAAGAAACCTGAAAGTATTGTTTCCCTTACTTTGGGCACTGATGAAATACTTTTGTCCCTTGTTGATATTTCAAAAATAAAAGCTCTTTCCACTTTTGCTTCAGAGCGGGGCTTGTCCAATGTAGTTGAAGTTGCAGAACAAGTTCCGGTAAAACTTGTCGGAAGTGAAACCGAAAAGATTATATCCTTGCAGCCTGACATAGTATTTGTGGCAGACTGGACTAATGAGGACGTTGTGCAGCAGCTCAGGGATGCGAATATTGTGGTTTATGCATATAAGACTCCCAGTACTATTGATGGGATGAAGGATTTGATCAGAACAATTGCGGGCATAGTCGGTGAATCAAAAAAAGGGGAAGAGATAATAGCCGGCATGGATGAGAAACTTAAATACATTGAAAGCAAATTGGCATCTCTCAAGGAAGAAGACAAGCTCACTGTAATATGCTGCGACTCTTACTTCTATGCACATGGCAAAAATACCACCTTTGATGATATTGCAACCAGGGCAGGGGTGATAAATCTGATATCGGAAATTGGAATTGAAGGCTGGGTAGAATTTTCAAAAGAAAAAATAGTAGAGCTTGATCCTGATGTTATTATCCTTCCGAGCTGGTCTTTTGAAGGTTTTAATGCGGAAGAGTTTGCAAATGACATAAGAAATGACAAAAGCCTGGTTAATGTTAAAGCGGTTAAAAATAACAGGGTATTCATGCTGCCTGATTCCCACATGCTTGCTATATCCCAGTATATTGCCTTTGCAGTTGAAGACCTTGCGAAAGCTGTTTATCCGGAACTTTTTAAGTAAAAAATTACAAGATTATAAGCAGCGCAATAATGGAATAGTGATGGAAAAGGTGGAGGGTTGAATTGAAAATAGAATCCGGGCTTAAAAATAGACATCTGGTTAAAAGAATAGTTTTACCTGCAATGATTTTGATGCTGATATTTACGCTTATACTTGCAACAGCGGTAGGTGCTGTTAATATACCATTTGGCGAAACGGTAAAAATAATTCTCAAAAACTTTCATATTCCTATTAATGCTGATTTTGCAGAAGGGAATGAATCAATAATATTTTATATACGTTTTCCGCGTGTTATTGTAGCGATGCTGGTTGGTGCAGGACTTGCAGTTTCAGGCGTTGTGATGCAGGGTATGTTCAGGAATCCAATGGCTGACCCTGGTATCCTTGGAGTGTCAAGCGGAGCGGGTTTAGGCGCAGTAACAGCAATCGCTCTTGGACTTACCGCCCGAAGCCTTTTCTTTCTTCCGTTTTTTGCTTCCGCAGGTTCTCTGCTTGCATCCTTCATTATTTTTATACTTTCATCAAAGAAAGGGAAAGTTACTTCCCTTACCCTGATATTGTCAGGGTTGGCAGTGAGCATGTTTATAAGCGCAATTACATCAATGTTGCTGACTTCAATTCATGGCGACCAGGTAAAGGAATTCCTTTTCTGGACTACTGGCGGATTGAGCGCCAGAAGATGGGAACATGCGGCAATTGCCGCCGTACCGATTGTTACATGCACCATTATTTTAATAGCTTTTGCAAGAGACCTGAATATTCTGATGCTTGGAGAAGAAGAAGCGCAGTCGGTTGGCCTCAATACTTCTGCGACAAGAAAACTATTGCTTTTCCTCACTTCAATCACAACTGCGGCAGCCATATGCGTAAGTGGAAGCATAAGCTTTGTGGGGCTTATTGTACCTCATATAATGAGGTTGATTGTGGGTCCTGACCACAGGACTTTGATTCCGGTAAGCGCCATAGCAGGAGCTTTATTTGTTGTAGCCTGCGACATGGTTTCGAGAATTATTTTCGCGCCAAGAGAAATAGGTGTAGGTATTGTAACTTCTCTGATCGGAGCGCCGTATTTTTTGTTCCTGTTATATAGAGCCAGAAAAGAAGGAGGCGCTATATAATGGCTGAAAATGATTTTGTGCTTGTTATTGAGGATTTATCCTTCTATATAGAAGATAATTGTATACTTAAAGGAATTAACCTGAAAATAAAGAAAGGTGAGTTTGTAGGTCTTATAGGGCCGAACGGCGCTGGTAAAACCACCCTTCTAAAATGCATAAACGGCATTTACAAGGGGACAGGGAATGTAAATATAAACGGAAAAGATTTAAAAAAACTAAGCAGTAAAAAAGTTGCGCGCGAAGTTTCGCTTATGCACCAAAACACAATCATATCATTCCCGTTTCCATGCCTTGATGTGGTGCTTTCAGGCAGGTACCCCCACCTAAAACGGCTGCAGGGGGAAAGCCAGGAGGACTACCGCATAGCCAGAAAATATATGGACTATACCGATACCCTTAAGTTTGAAGCACGGCCAATTACAGAACTGTCAGGCGGGGAAAGGCAAAGGGTATATTTTGCCAAGGTTCTTACACAGGAGACAGAACTTGTTTTGCTTGATGAACCGACAGCAAGCCTTGATATTGCTCATGAAAAGGAGATTTTCAGGTATTCCTGCGAGTTAAGCCAATCGGGCAAAACAGTTATAGCGGCCGTGCATGATCTTAAGATAGCTTCCAGGTACTGCACACGGCTTGTGCTTATGAAGGATGGTTGTATTATTGCTGACGGCAGTGTTGAGGAGGTGCTTACATCAGAAAACATTACAAGAGCCTATGGAGTCGATGCATTGGTATATAGGAATAAAATAAGCGGACAATTGGATTTCTACATAAGAGAGCGAAAGGATGAAACTGAAGAAAAACATATACACATAATAGGAGGCGGAGGTTCCGCATCCGGGATAATGAGGCAATTATACGAACAAGGCTTTAAAGTTTCAACCGGAGTCCTTGTCCACGGAGACAGCGACCTTCAGTGTGCGGAGGTATTTGGGATAGAGCATATTTCATGCGAGCCTTTCAGCGATATAAGTGATGACTCCTTTAGGCGGAATGTTGAGTATATTAAAAAAGCAGATTTGACCGTACTGTGCGACATGCCTTTCGGAATGCAAAACCTTCGGAACCTTGAGGCTGCTAGGTTTGCCAAAAAGCTTGTCATATTGGAGGACACTCCACTTGAAAGCAGGGATTTCACAGGAGGCGAAGCGATTAAAATTTATGCCGAGCTAAAGGAAAAAGCAGTTATAACCACTACTGCCAGACTCCACGAGGTAATATAGATTTTCCTTGACAAAATTTTACCCTACAAATAAAATAATAAATAATGTGTACATGATGCCAAATGTGCCGGTTTTACAGGGATTTTTATAATAAGTGGGGTGTTGGTGTTGAAAAGTATGTCTACAAAGAAGTTAGTACTGAATGGTGTAATGATTGCCCTCGTTTTTCTTGCTACACGGCTGATAAGCATTCCGGGACCGATACCGCCGGGTATAATTAACCTTGGGGATTCGGTAATAATGATTACTGCAATTTTGCTTGGCGCAAGAAGCGGTTTTGTGGCAGGCGCTCTGGGATCAGCTCTTGCCGATATAACTTTCCCTGGAGGATTTGTATTTGCTCCTGTGACATTTGTTGTGAAAGGCCTGGAGGGATATATTGTTGGCATGGTAGCTTCTGGTAGCGAAAAAGAAGGTAAAAATTTTTTTTTGAAAAGCGTAGTGGCTGTTATAATAGGCGCTATTGTGATGGTGGCAGGTTATTTTTTGGCTGAAGCGTTTGTTCTCAGCATGTTTGATACCACTTTCGGGTATACTTTTGCTGTAACTGAGCTTCCTTTTAATCTGGCTCAGGGATGCATAAGCGCAATAGTAAGCTATATACTGTCAATACTGTTGAATAAGGCTAATATTAGGGATTGGTTGGACTAATAAATATTCGGACTATTCCGGTCTGGAATATCCGTTTGGGATTATTGCTCAAACAGAACTTTTTAAGATGAAGGCGGAGGTGAATGTGCACAATGAAGTTAACAGTGCTGGGGAATAACGGGCCTTTTCCGGCGGCAGGCGGTGCATGCTCCGGTTATCTTATCGAGGAAAACGGCAAAAAACTGCTGGTAGACTGCGGCAACGGGGTCTTAAGCAATTTGCTTAAATTTGCGGATTTCTTTGAATTGGATGCCGTAATACTTTCTCATTTGCACAGTGATCATATGTCGGATATGATGATTTTGAGATATGCCATCCAGATATATAATAAGAAAAGAGAAACCGGTAAAATACTCGATGTATACGCTCCTTCCGAACCTGCGGAGGAGTATGCAAGACTGGATATAAAGGACGCATATAACTTAAAGACCATTATGCCAGATTTGGAGCTATCCTTTGGGAATTTAAAGGTATCTTTCTGCGAAATGAAGCATCCGGTAAAATCTTTTGCAATGTCGTTCAGCAATGGAGACAAGCGTTTTGTATATTCTGGAGATACATCATGGAACCAGAGTATTATAGAATTTGCCAAGTCTGCAGACCTTCTCATGCTGGATGCAGGGCTTATATCAAGGGACAAAACTGATGAAAACGTGCCGCACCTGACAGCCAGAGAATGCGGCATTGTGGCAAGGGAATCAGGTGCAAAAAGACTCATCCTTACACATTTCCTGCCTGATTATGACGTGAACCTGTTGCTTTGTGAAGCTAAGGAAAACTTTGAAAATGTTGACGTTTCAAGACTTTTGGAAACATATGAAGTCTAGTATAGAGCAATATAAAAATTTGACATAAAAAATTAATGCCGGGAAGATACTGATTTTCCCGGCTTATTTATCGATCTTACATAATCTATAACTATGTAACTAACTATATTGTAACTACTATATTACAGGCAAAAGCTTGTGAATTTGCCGTGTTAAATTAACGCAGTTTATATTTCTTAAGTCTTGCGTCAAGTTGCTTCACAAGATTATCAAGGCCCTCAGCAGCAATCTTAAGATCTTCGATAGCTTTAAGCTGATGTTCTGTGGTTGCTGCAACCTCCTGGCTTGAAGCTGCGGTTTCTTCAGAAACAGAAGAAATAGTTTCAATTGCTGATATTACTTCATTCTTGTTGTGCTGCATGGTTTCTACAGCATCATTGACATCTTTTATTTTCTCTACAATGGAAGTTATGGCGTCTGCAATATCGTGGAAAGAGTTTTTGGTTTGGTTAACTGCTTCGTTTTGCTCAAGGGATGCCTTTCTCAAATCCTCCATGGACTCGATGGCAAGCATTGCTTCTTCCTGTATACTCTCCATCAGGTCGGATATTTCCTCTGTAGATTTTCTGGATTCATCCGCAAGCTTTCTTACTTCATCTGCAACAACGGCAAAACCTTTTCCTGCATCGCCGGCACGGGCAGCCTCAATTGCGGCATTTAATGCAAGAAGATTTGTTTGTTCCGCAATATTCTCAATGGATTCTACAAAAATTCCTATATCTTTTATTGTATTGGTCAGTTTTTCTACAACGGCAAATATCCTTTCAGAGGTCTTGAAATTTTCCTCGGATTTTTCGTGCAACGTATTTACCGAGTCAAGGCCGATCTTGTTTAACTCGCTGATGCGTGATGTTTCTTTCATAACATTATTATAGGTTTCAAATACAGAATTAATTTGATCAGCCAGTTTTTCAACCATTTGCACACCAAGTTGAGCTTCACTTGCTTGTTCTGACGCACCCTTGGCAATTTCATCAACTGTTCTTGAAATTTCCATTATAGCGGTTGAAGCTTCCTGTGAAGTCAAACTTACCTTACGGGATGCTTGTACAATTGATTTGGACAGCGTAAAAAATCCGTCAATCAATACCCTGATATCACTCAATACGGAATTAACTATAGAGGAAGCTCCACTCAATGCTCCATAGCTTTTTGAGTCAACGAGGTGTGAAAAATCACCCTCTTTAATAAGTTCCAATTCACTGGCAAAGCGGCTTGTAATCTTCCTTATGGATATATTCACGAGTATTCTTAAAACCAGTGCAGTAATGATGCCCGATAAAGCAAAGTACGGGAGCATCATCCATTCTCCTGTCATTATGCATGTAACAATAGCAAAAATCAAACCTACACTAATAGAAATAATTAGAGCGTATTTTGCTATGTCAAACCTTTTTTTGTCTGATTTGCCCATGAAAATCCCTCCGTCTGTTATGATGAAAAAACCCCGTATTCTGTTTTTATATAGTTTCTATAAAAATACAAAAATTCCTTCTTTTTTGGCAAAATTTTTAAAAGGCTTGGCAGATTTATTGTATTTTATTTCAAATATATAGAAATAATCTGGATTGCCATTAGCAATGGAAGAAAAAACGTGAAAAATAACTTTGCAGAGGTGTGACTGTTGCGGTAAAATTTGTGAGGAAAGTTGAATTATGTAAATACAATATGTATAATATTACTATAAGTATAAAATAAAGTATTTACATGATCTAGCTGTTAATTGCTCAAAATACAAGAAAGGTAGATTTTGTATGCCATATTATGCCCATTCCATCGAGGGAAAAGAAGAAAAGGATTGGCATCTGCTGAAAGAACATCTTGAGAATACTGCAAAAAAAGCATCAGATTTTTCAAAGAAATTTGCATCAGAAGAATTTGGTTATATACTTGGAATCTTGCATGATATAGGGAAGTATTCTGTTGAATTTCAGAACAGGCTCAAGGGTACACGCTTTTATGTTGATCATTCAACGGCTGGTGCAAAGGAAATATTCAATTTATATGGTTCAATAGGCAAGCTGCTGTCGTATTGTATAGCGGGACACCATGCAGGCTTGGCTGACGGCTGCAGTTACAGCAAGGACAATTCCCTTGAAGACAGGTTAAAAAGGCAGGTTTACGATTATTCTGCATATAAAGAAGAAATAGACATTTCAAAAATCGGGAAAGTAAACAGACTTCCAATAAAAGTGGTTGGTAAATATAAGGGTTTTACCCTGGCCTTTTTTATAAGGATGCTTTATTCTTGCCTGGTAGATGCTGATTTCCTGGATACGGAGTCAGCGGTTGCTGAAATGAGAGTTCTGAGGGGACAATATCCAGGTCTGATTGAACTGAACCAGCGTTTTTGCAAATATATGAATAAGTTTTCAACAGGACAAGATAAGATTCAGGATAAGATTAATATAAAGAGGGCTGAAATCAGGGATCAGTGTATAAATGCAGCTGAAAACAAACCTGGCTTATTTACGCTCACTGTCCCGACAGGCGGAGGGAAAACTCTTTCTTCCATGGCATTTGCACTTAATCACTCCATAAGAAACGGATTAGACAGAATTATATATGTTATACCTTATACAAGCATTATAGAACAAAATGCCAAAATATTTAAAGATGCTCTGGGTGCTTATAATGTGCTGGAACACCACAGCAATTTTCAGTATGAAAATTTTCAGAATGAACCGATTGATGTGGAAGAAAAGATCAGG
>DULF01000078.1 GCA_012840535.1 Clostridiaceae bacterium | reverse complement strand
TATACGGTCCTCCGGGAGTATTACTGCGATATACGCTGTATACATAAGAGGATGGAAGATCCGAGTCGGTTACAGGCTCCCATTCCAATGTGATTTCCCCGTCTCTGGTAGTGCATGTCAGGCCGGTCACGGCGCTTACTTCAAGATCCACGGTCCAAGCCGTTTCATCTGTTAGGCTCAAGTACCCTTCGTTGCCTACCACGTCCGCCGCCTTTACCTTTACAAGTACAGAGTATGTTCCCGGGCTTAAGCCCCCTGTATTCCACTCAAAATAGATATAATAGTAACTGGTGCTCTTGTTTAATTTCCCTTTCGTTATACCCTGGGATGTCCAGGAAACACCATTGTCAACGGAATATTCCGCATCCATTGATACAATCTCTTTATTGTCGGTGGCTTCTGCATAAAATCTTATTTCAGGTCCTCCCGTTGATGTTCCGCTTCCAGGGTTGTCAATTCTAATTTTCGTTACATTGGGTGGAGTCATGTCATCCAGGGGCTGTGCCCAAACTATCAGAGAATCACTGTAGTTGTTGAAAGTATCTACAAACCTGATTTTATAATAATAGGTCTTTCCGATTGTTCCTGTTTTATCTTCATATTCCGTAATATTTTTGTTGGTGATATCTGTCAATTTTGTATAGTTTCCATCAATGCTTTCCGCCCGATATACCTCGTACCTTTTGAAATCATCATCCGGTACGGCATCCCATGTTAAGAATACCGCTCCCTCTCTGGGGTCAGCCTCTACATTGTCCGGAGCGGAAGCATAAAGGTCCAGGTTTATAATGCGGTCCTCAAATACACTTAGTCCTTCATAATTTCTAGCAGTAAATCTCAGGATATATTCTCCTGAAACCAGTCCTGCGGTATTCCAGTTTCTATCCAGATAATAAAAATTACCGGACGCGTTACGTGACGGCTTTCCTGAAGTAATAAGTGTCCATGATTCACCGCCATCAGATGAGTATTCAAATATAAAGATTTCCACACCTCTTGGGGAATCTTCAGTTGCCCTGAATGTTAATGGAACGCTGGGCCCTCCTACATATGGATTTGTATCAACGCTGGTATATGTTATTACTGGAGGCGTTACATCCCGCAAAGCTGATGCTGAAACTTCGTTAGAATAGCCGCTTTCATTGCCTGCTTTGTCCCTGGCGGTAACTACATAATAGTAAGTAACTTCAGGCGCAACGCTTGGGGTTATGTCTTCATAACTTGTGGTGTTTCTATATGTAATAAACTCATATCCCTCTCCCTGGGTGGTTGACCTATAAATGCTGTAACGGTTGTTTGAGGCAAGATCAGATTCTGTATTTGCATCCCAGGTTATTGTTATTTTTTCTAACGACGAAGTGGCTTTTAAACCGGAAGGAGGTGCAGGGGCAGTATTATCCAGATTCCAGATCCGTACAGGAGTTCCGTTTGATATATTGCCTGCACGGTCATGGGCAATGGCCCTGAATTTATAGGATCCGTCTTCCAGTTTCCCATAACCATCAATAATTGCCGTACTATCCCACAAATAGGTGCCGCGGGAATAATAACTTGAATGGGTTAGCACATCTTCACTCATGGAGCCGATTGTATACCAGTTTTTTTCATCATCAGGAGATACTTGAATTTCAATAAGTTTTATTCTTGAGTTGTTTCCGTCCCTGGCCTCTACGGTAATTGATACCTGTTTGCCGCTCAAAATGGAGTTATCATTGGGAGTAAAACTGTAAATATACGGAATTGCAGTGTCCTTAAACAGTTTTATACTCTGCGAATGGTTATTGTTTAACTCATCATATGCTACTGCCTGGATCCATATATCCCCATCCGGCAAACTGCTAAGATCAAGCCAGATTTCCCGATAGCCTTCATTAGTATTTTCATCCCAGAAAATAGGAAAATCATAACCTGTTTTTATTAATGGCTCCAGGGACTGCCAGTTTTCACCGTTGGTTGAATAATTGAACAAAATATCTGTTATCCTGTTTTGAGAGGCAAAGGTTGCCTTAACCCGAAACATAACTGCATCATCAGCATTAATGAAATTTTCATTGGTAAGATCCCAACCTATAAAAGAAAATGATTCTGTAAATTCCAGAACTTCAGTATTTTGGATATTAACCAGTCCAGTGGATTCCGGACCTTCGCTGCCGTCATTGATAATCGTCCCATCCTGCCCGGCATCATTTCCGCCGTCATCGGCAGGTATCCCATCCTGCCCGGTAACACTGCCGGTATCACTCTCTCCGCTGATATCAACTTTTATCCCGTTTTCCGCAGGAATATTTGACTCGTTTACACCATTCCCTGCAGTAGTATCAATGTGTGATAAACCAGGTGGATCATCCGGAGGAACAATGCCGTCATTTTCGGCAAATGCAAAAAAAGCAGATTCTCCAAATATCGAAAACATTATAAAGAGAATTAATAAGCAGCTAACAGTTTTATTTAGGGTTTTCTTAGAGAATGACTTCACCATAATTGACCACTCCTCATTTAACCCAAAATTCATTTACACTGAAATTGAATTGATTTATTTTTCAAAGAAAGAGTCTATGCACAATCTATATCTGTAGACGCATATAGTCATAAAGATGGTTATAAAAAGATGTTATAATAAATCCTGTAATATTACTTGCGAAATATTGCTACTTATTACTATTTTTTACCTGCAACAAGTAGGAAATTAGTCCTAAAATACTTTCTTACACATACATTTGTATAGATATATATAAAAATTTGTAATATACTTATATTGGATATTTTTTGTTTTTGTTAAGAGGGGGTTCTTTCGTTGGGAGTCCATCAGCTGAAAATGCTCGGTAATGGTCCGTATCCCTTACCTATACTACAGTTTTTTAAGGTAGTAGACACCTTTGTAAACCAGGACCTGTGCATTATTATTACACCAAAGACCGGCATCGATTTTCTTAAAAAAGATTTCCATATCCATGACAGCTATGAGTTCCTCATACCATATTCTACATTGCCTTTTGTGGATGTTGAGAACAAGTGTTACTCATTTAATAAAGGTTATGTATTCCCAATAAACTCCGGTCAGGCTCATGGTCCCCATGACCGTATGCTCAACAAGTATTTCGTTTCTTTGCAGGTGGACAAAGATTCCTTGAATGAAATCGCCTACTCAATTTACGGCAAGTTCAATGTATGTTTTAAACAGGATAACTATCCATTGTCAAATGAACTGAAAACGCTTATTGAATTGTTCATGGAGGAATATAAAAGCGTTAAGCCCGGACGCAATTTTGCATTGAAAGAATTGAGTACGCAGATATTATCGCTCCTTATAAAACAAATTCAAAACAACATGCCTTTCCTGACATCTCCCGACTATACCACTGCTAAAAAGAATATTGATAAGGTTATTGAGTACTTGAGGGAGCAGTATGATGCTGAATATTCTCTGGAAGAAGCTGCTCAAATAGCACATTTATCCCCTTACCACTTTATAAGGACTTTTAAAGCATATACCGGTAGGAGTCCTTATGAATACCTGATGTTTGTAAAACTTAACAAGGCTAAAGAACTGCTATCCTCCAAAAAGCACAATATAACTGAAATATGTTTTATGTGTGGATTTAACAGTCTCAGCAATTTTATAAATTATTTCAGAAAAAAAGTTGGAGTATCGCCTTCAGAATATCGAAAAATCTTGAATATTTGAAAGTATTAACATTACACGCCTCAATCCTGGCCATTATGCGTAGCAACTTTGCCGTCCAGAACAGCTAACACGGCAGTTTATTCCATATCAATCCAGGATAAGTTCACTCAAATTCAAAAAACCCCATCTTTTCCCAGGTTTTTTTATTAACTGTATTGGTCACAGGCAGGTTATTGTTCTTTTGAAATTTGTGCACCGCGTATTTCAGGTCGTCGTCATATATTCCTGATACCCACCCCTTAAAATATCCTAATTCTTTAAGCCTTAGCTGAATAGCCATTACGTCCGCTCCCCTGTCTCCTGGTTCTATATTTCTGAAGCCTCTTCCGAAAGGTCCGAAGGGACCGTTGACTATAACTACAGGTGTTCCATGTGGTACAATTTTGTAAAGTTCTTTTACATCCCTGTTGTACATCCTTATGCAGCCATGGCTTACTTCCCACCCGATGGAATTGGGAGAAGTAGTGCCGTGTATTCCGTATTTGCCCCAGGGTACATTGAGGCCCATCCACCTGCCGCCGAATCCTTCGCCCCAGTCTCCCTTGTTTACTATTTTCCATGAGCCAATAGGTGATGGGGTATCCGGAGCTCCTGTGGCAATAGGATACTTTCTTATGCAATTGCCGTCCTGCAAAAGGTAAAGTATCTTATCCTCTATTTCAATAAATATCAGAAAGTCTGACTTCTTATCTGTTTCTTCAGAGTATTCCTCCACTTTCTTTTCATACATATAGTCTTTATATATCTGTATTGAAGATAAAATAGCTATGACAGACATGAAAATAACGAGAACCAATTTGTTTCTCAAGAACACTTCACCTCCACATACATAAATATATGTGAAGGCGAAATTATTTAGACGAAATGCGTTGCCGTGAATGTAATTTGAATAACTTGCTTTATTCAAACCTTACCTCGAATCTGTCAAAGGAGACTTTCTCCATGAATTGATCCCCGTCAAAAAATGTCCTGCGGTAGTTTACAAATTCCGTGGTATTTTTCCCAAGCCAAATAGGAACTTGTATATCAAGTTCTTTGCATAAATCTATAAAGCATTCCTCCAGAGCGTCCCTGAAAGAAATTCCCTCTTCGCTTTTTTCAACTAACGCTTCTTTTAACGTCTTTGTTCCTTTTATTAATTTTCCATGTAGTATCAAGGGCTTTTCTCCTTAAATATGAAATTAAGCAGTATCAAAGTTCAGCTATTTACCGGTTTTTATTATAACAAAATATATGAATTTTTACTACTTAAGAACAAAATTGACATAAAGTTAATTTATATCCTTCCCGTTTAAGGTATACGGATATTTTATGTAAAGAGATGTAACTTAGAAATTATTTTCCCGGGTTCTCAGATTTCCAACAGATGATAACTAAAATATTATTGACTGTAATCGGTCAAAATATTTCGCGTTTTTGATTGACATGTACTATTATCAGCTATATAATAATATTCAGTCAGAAAATGGATTTTTTTAAGTCAATTAGAATCAAAGATACCAGGAAAAGGTGGTAAAGTTATAGCGTTTTGGAGGATTCACATGACTGATAAAGAAATTGCAGTGCTTAACTATATAAATCTAAAAAAAATAGTGAAAACACATGAACTATCTCGAGAATTATCCATTAGTGAGAGCACAGTTCGTAGAATTCTTTGTAGGTTAGACAGGAGAAAATTAATTGTTCGTTTTCATGGTGGAGCAACAGCAATTCCAGAAGACAGAGTTGATACACCAATATCAGCACGTCTCAACGTTCACACAAAAGAAAAGGAATTGATCGCCAGAAAAGCAGCGGAAAAAGTCACAGATGGCAGTACGATTATTATGCTTGGTGGTACAACTGTATTTTATATGTGCAAATACTTGAAAGGAAAGAGCCTGACTGTGGTTACAAATTCTCTTATCGTCCTCGATGCTCTGAAATATGAGAAGTCAATGCAATTAGTACTTCTTGGAGGAGTATATAATAATGATGAAGCAGAGTTGAGAGGCTCGCTGACAAGCAACACTCTCCGTAAGCTTAGTGCTGACTATCTATTTACAAGCGCTACTGCATTTGAGGAAGTCAGAGGATTCTTAACTTCGCATATTGATTCAATAGAACTATACAACATGTGCTTCCAAGTTGCACAGAAAGTGTTTATGCTAGTAGACAGTTCAAAATATCGAAAAAGCGATGTAGCTGTAACTGCTAGATGTGAGGATATAGACTGTTTAATCTGTGACAGCGGATTGCCTGTAGAAGCAAGGATAGGTTTTGCTAATAAGGGAGTGGAAGTAATTATTGTAGAGTAAAAAAAGACGGATTTCAAAGAGCGCTAAGATTCTTGAAGAGAAAATAGCTAACAAAACACAAAAAGCGGGTACAAAGGGGGTATTGTGAAGAGAAAAATCTATTATTGTATAACCATGCTATTTGTTTTTCAATAATTGCAAGGTTATTTACAAGCTGTACATAAAATATAACGTTATTTTAAAGAACAATGAAGTTCAGGATAAAAACTATAACATTTTATAAGAAAGGAATGAAGAATCAGCTATGAAAAAGAAAATAGTAATTATTGGTGCGGGAAGTGCGATTTTTACACAGGGATTGGTAGCAGACCTGATAAAAAAACCCGGCTCGTTTAAATGGCATTTATCGTTAGTAGATATAGACCCTGTAGTCCTTGAATCAATGGCAAAGCTTTGTAAAAAAATGATTGATGCAAAGAAAGCAGATATCGAGCTAGATTATTCTACTGAACGCCGTGAAGTTTTATCTGGTGCAGATTACGTTGTTTGTACCATTGCTGTAGGAGGAAGACGTGCATGGGAACAGGATGTTTTTATACCTCGCAAGTATGGTGTATTCCAGCCCGTAGGAGACAGTGTAATGCCTGGTGGGATATCAAGGGCAATGAGAATGATTCCTGCCATGGTAGATATTGCAAAAGACGTAAAGGAATTATGCCCGGATGCTCACTTTTTCAACTATTCAAACCCGATGACTACAATATGTAAAGGAGTAAGAAAAGCAACAGATTCACCAATTATAGGGCTCTGTCATGGAGTTATAGGTACACAAAGAGGATTAGCTTCCTTTTTAGGACTTGACCCTCACAAATTTACTTCCCTTGCAGTTGGGCTTAACCATTTAACTTTTATGTATGATATAAGGTATGAAGGTAGAGATATTCGAAATGCTTTAAGGGAAAAGTATGAAAAGATCGAGGAAGAAGGTATTGATTACTCGATGGTCGGGAAGATGTATGATGAAACAGGAAAATATATTGAATCTCTTGCCTATATGCCATTCTCATGGTCGTTTTTCAAAAAATATAATGTTTTTCCTGCACCAGGTGACAGACATATTGTCGAGTTTTTTGCTGAAAGATTTAATAATGAATACTATGGCAAGAAGCTTGGAATTGATGCATATTCATTGGAGCAAGTAATCGCCGATGGGGATAAAATATATGAAAATGTGATAAAGCACGCACAATCAGATGATCCATTGCCTTCAAACTTTTTTGACAAGTTTGAAGGAGAACATGAACAACTTATAGATATAATACACTCTATTGAAAATGACGAGAAAAAAGTTTTCTCAGTAAATATGCCTAATAATGGAGTTTTACCTAATCTTCCTTATGATAGTATTCTTGAAATGCCTGCTGCAGCCACGGCAAGTGGCATGGTTCAACTCAAGGTAAATAATTTTCCTGAAATTTTTGAGAAATTTTTGCTAAAACATATAGCAATCGCAGATCTTACTGTTGAGGCTGCATTAACAGGAGATAAAAGATATTTTGTTGAGGCTGTATTAATGGGCGGATATTTAACAAATGAAAAAGAAGTAGAAAAAATGGTGGACGAGTTGATTGAAGCACAAAAACAATATCTACCTCAATTCTAATGACAAAATATAAAATTAATGGGGCTATGAAATACAGGCCGGTTCTTCCGTCCCAGTGTTTCACTGCCCCTTTTGTATGTCGTTCTCACAAAACAATCACTGCACATTAACTTAAACTCATTAACTTAACTTAGAGCATCTTATTTGCTAAGCTTATATTCAATAGAGTCAACCAAAGCCTTCCAGCTTGCTTCAATAATGTCTGTCGACACTCCTATTGTTGTCCATACGTCTTTCCCGTCTGTTGACTCAATCAATACTCTAACTTTTGCTGCAGTGCCCGCTTCAGAATCAAGTACTCTAACCTTGAAATCTGTAAGCTTCATCTCCCTTATCTGTGGATAGAACCTCTCCAAAGCCTTTCTTACGGCATTGTCAAGGGCATTTACAGGACCATCGCCTTCCGCGGCGGTAATTTCATCCTGATTGTCTACATTAATTTTTATCATCGCCGAAGAATCTACAGTTTCACCGGTTGTTTGACTAACTATAACTTTGAAATCCTTCAGCTCGAAAGACGGTTTGTACTTGCCAAGAATTTTTCTGATTACGAGTTCAAAGGAACTCTCAGCGCCTTCAAACTGATAACCTTCGAATTCCAGCTCTTTTAACTTATCAATAATAAGCTTTGTTTCGGGCGAATCCTTTGTCAAGGTAGGATCCACTTCGTTAATCTTTTGTAATATAGTACTTCTTCCTGACACTTCCGACATCAATATCCTGCGGGAATTTCCAACTAATTCAGGATTAATATGTTCAAAGGACACCGGGTTTTTATAAACCGCGTCAATGTGCATGCCTCCTTTATGGGCAAATGCGTTTCCGCCCACATAAGGAGACCTTTCATCAAAGATAATGTTGGCAACTTCACTAATGAACCTCGCTGCCGGTGTCAGCTCTCTCAGCTTTTCATCCGGTATACACTTATAATCCAGCTTTATCTGAAGGTTTGGAATAATAGTGCAAAGGTTCGCATTCCCGCACCTTTCGCCAATACCGTTCATTGTCCCCTGGACCTGCCTGGCGCCTGCATTGACGGCCATTATTGAGTTGGCAACCGCCATACCGTTATCATTATGGCAATGTATTCCAATCATAGTATTTGAAAACATTTTAACAACTTTTGAAGTTATTTCATAAATATCAAGTGGAAAAGAACCACCGTTGGTATCGCAAAGGCATAAACAATCCGCTCCGGCGTCATAAGCCGCCTTCAAGGTTTCAAGCGCATACTCCGGATTCGCTTTATAGCCGTCAAAAAAATGCTCTGCGTCAAACACTACCTCTTTGCCTTTACTTTTGAAAAAAGCCACTGTATCTCCGATCATCCTGAGATTTTCTTCAAGAGTGGTCTTAAGCACATCTGATACATGAAAATCCCAGCTTTTACCAAATATTGCCACAGCGGGAGTATCTACTTTCAAAAGCGACATTATGTTGGAGTCTTCTGCTACATTAATCTTAGCTCTTCTTGTACTTCCGAATGCTATTAATTTAGCATTATTAAGTTTGGTTTTTTTCATGCGCTCGAAAAACTCAAGATCCTTTGGATTAGAGCCCGGGTTTCCCGCTTCTATATAGTCAATCCCCAGCTTATCAAGCCTGTCTACAATTTTTAATTTGTCCTGTACTGTAAACGATATACCTTGAGCCTGTGCTCCATCCCTCAAAGTTGAATCATACATTATAATCTTTTTCAAAGCTAGGTTTCACCCCCTCAGCTGACTTTATTATTCTCATGCTTTAATTTTTCTTCCCCAAGCTCGCTTATAATCCTGTTAATCACATTGATATATGCTTTTATGCTTGCTTCAATAATATCTGTACTTACGCCTCTGCCCGAAAACACATTGCCGTCCTTGGAAACCCTTACCGTAACTTCACCAAGCGCATCCTTTCCTTCAGTTACGGAATTAAGATGATAAGATTCAAGCTTAAGGCTAAAACCTACCGCCCTTTCTATTGAATTGAATGCGGCATCTACCGGTCCATCGCCTGTAGCTGCTTCCGTGATAATTTCCTCGTTTCTCTTAAGGCTTACTACAGCACTTGAAATAACTTTATTGCCACTGCTTATCTGGAAACTTTCCAATTCATAAATTTCAGGTATTTTGTGCACTTTTTCATTAACAAGGGCTTCAATATCCCTGTCAAGGACAACCTTCTTTCTGTCGGCAAGTTTTTTGAATTTTTCAAAGGCATCCTGTATTTCTTCGGGAGTTAATGAATATCCCAACTCTTTTAATCTTTCCTCAAATGCATGACGCCCTGACAGTTTCCCTAAGACCATTTTGTTTTGCGATAAACCAATTGATTCAGGGGTCATAATTTCGTACGTAGTTTTTTCTGATAAAACGCCGTGCTGATGTATGCCTGATTCATGGGCAAATGCATTTGCTCCGACAATGGCTTTGTTGGGTTGAACATTAATTCCCGTAATGCTGCTTACCAGCTTGCTCGTCCTGTATATTTGAGTAGTGTCGATTTTATGAGTCACATTATAATAATCTTTCCTTGTGTTGATTCCCATAATGATTTCTTCCAACGCAGCATTTCCGGCTCTCTCGCCAAGGCCGTTTATTGTACACTCTAGCTGGGTGGCGCCGTTTTCCATTGCAGCAAGAGTATTTGCCACAGCAAGCCCCAGGTCATTGTGACAGTGGACACTCAAATCAACCTTGTGTATATTGCTTACATTCTCTCTTATAGATTTAATGAGGTTCCCAAATTCTTTAGTTGTTGCGTATCCTACTGTATCAGGTATATTTACAACTGTTGCCCCGGCTTTGATTACTTCCTCAATAACTCTGAACAAGAACTCAGGCCTGGTCCTGCTTGCGTCTTCTGCAGAGAATTCGACATCCTCACAGTATCTTTTTGCGTATTTCACCATTGCAACCGCTCTTTCAAGGACTTCTTCCTCAGTCATCCTGAGCTTATATTTCATATGGATATCCGAAGTCGCTATGAATGTGTGAATCCTCGGTCTTTCAGCATCTTTTACTGCTTCCCATGCCCTGTCAATATCTTTCTCCAAAGCCCTGCACAAACTCGCAACAGTAATGCCCCTGACACTTTGAGCAACTGCTTTTACTGCTTCAAAATCGCCGGGTGAAGCTATGGCAAATCCGGCCTCTATTACATCAACGCCCATTTTGGCAAGCTGCCTTGCAATCTCTAATTTCTCTTGTATATTTAAATTGACTCCGGGGGTTTGTTCCCCATCCCGTAATGTTGTATCGAATATTTTAATTTGTGTAGGCATTTCCGACCTCCTTCCCGCAATGTAATGGGACAATCCATACCAGAGAACAGAGAACGGAGAACAAAACTCGAGTCGTGCTTTGAAGCTTTTTATAATCTGTTCTCTTGCTTATGTGTTTCTGTTCTCTATACTGTTTCCCATTTTGATTTTCCTGTTCTCTGTCTTCTATCCTCCGGTCTCCGGCTTCTGCATCTGGTCTCTGTTCTCTTATTTAAGCCAGCTCATCATCTTTCTTAATTCCGCTCCTACTTTTTCAAGCTGGTGCTCTGCTTCTTTCCTTCTCATCGCAAGAAACGCAGCTTTTCCACCGGCTTTATTCTCAGCAATCCATTTTGAAGCAAATGTGCCGCACTGGATTTCATCAAGTATTTTTCTCATTTCCTTTCTTGTTTCTTCAGTTATTATCCTCTTGCCTGTTACATAATCTCCGTACTCGGCAGTGTCACTTACGGAATTTCTCATCATGGCAAATCCGCCCTGGTTTATCAGGTCAATAATCAGCTTCATCTCGTGTATGCATTCAAAATACGCTATCTCGGGTTGATAACCGGCATTTACTAAAGTTTCAAATCCGGCTTTCATCAGCTCGGTAACTCCTCCGCACAAGACAGCCTGTTCACCGAACAAGTCGGTTTCTGTTTCTTCTTTAAACGTGGTTTCAAGAATCCCTGCCCTTCCGGCTCCAATTGCGCTTGCATAAGCCAATGCATACTGCTTTGCCATTCCTGACGCATCCTGGTATACTGCCACCAGTGCCGGAACTCCTTTGCCCTCTTTGTACTGGCTCCTTACCGTATGACCGGGTCCCTTAGGTGCAACCATTGCTACGTCAACAAACGCAGGTGGTACAATCTGGTTATAGTGAATGTTGAACCCGTGTGCAAACATAAGCAGATCGCCTTCTTTGAGATAAGGCTTAATGCTTTCCTCATAGACTTCAGGCTGAACTTGGTCAGGAACCAATATCATAATAATATCTGCCGCTTTTGCTGCTTCTGCAGTATCCATAACTTTAAGACCGTCACCCTCTGCCTGCTTCCTTTTATTTGACGCAGCATGCAAGCCTACTATTACATTTACCCCGCTATCCCGAAGATTCTGGGCATGTGCGTGACCCTGGCTTCCATAGCCTATAACAGCTACCGTTTTACCTTTTAACAATTCCAAATTACAATCCTTGTCATAATACATTTTTGCCATTTTCAACTCACTCCTTCTTCATATATTTGTTTTTGTTACACTTATTTTTCTCCGGCATTTATGACCTTGTTGCCTCTTTCAATGGCAATTAACCCGGTCCTTACAATTTCCTTTATGCCAAATTGCCTCAGCAAATCCTCAAGAGCTTTGACTTTATCGGTATCTCCCGAAATTTCTATAGTCAAAGTGTTTCTTGAAACATCAATAATATTTGCCCTGAATATTTCAACCAGCTGAACAATTTCAGACCTTGTGGACGCTGTAGCGGAAACTTTTATCAGCGCCAGTTCCCTGCTCACGGATTCAGAGTCATCAAGGTTTTTTATTTTTATTACGTCCACCAGTTTATTCAACTGTTTACTGACCTGCTCAACAATGTAGTCATCTCCGTCCACGACTATGGTCATCCTGGATATATCCGGATTCTCAGTTACTCCTACTGCCAGACTGTCTATATTAAAACCTCTCCGGCTGAACAGTCCCGCAACCCGGGACAGCACACCTGCATGATTCTCAACTAAAATTGACAAAGTATGTTTCGCCATTCCACACCCTCCTTCATAAAATCTTTTTTCAAGAATTTCTGTTCCCTTACTTTAATTTTTTTGTTTGGCTTCTGTTCTTACGTCTCTAGCATCACCGGAAACCCCATGTCTTCCTTACTGTTCTCTCATATATGCCCTATTTCCCCTGATTCCTAACTCTTACCTTCCAGCCTCCGGTTTCTGGTCTCTAGCATCCAGCCTCTGCCCTCTTACCTCTGCCCCCCGGCCTCTGGCCACTGGCATCCGGCAACTGTCATCCGGTCTCCGTCATCTGGCATCTGGCCTCTGATTTCACAACGTTCTCTCTTCCGGGTCAACAATGCATTCAACCAAATACGGTTCATCATCTGAAAGCATTCTCTCTAATGCGCCTTTAACTTCTGAATTCCTGCTTATTCGTTCACCCCTGAAACCATATGCGCCAACCAACTGCACAAAATCAGGATTGTCTTCCATGTATACCTGTGAGTACCTGCCGCAGTATTTCACTTTTTGCAGTTCTCTCACCATGCCAAGTCTTGAATTGTTGAAAACAATTATTTTAATTCCAAGCCTGTATTGTTTTACGGTGCCCAGCTCCTGCATTGACATCTGAAAACTGCCGTCACCGCTTATTGTTATTACTTTTGATTCGGGCCTTCCAATTTTCGCTCCAACGGCTGAAGGAAGCCCATATCCCATTGTTCCCATTCCACCGGAGCTTATGAAAGTTCCGGGTTTTTTGGTCTTAAAGTAGTTGGCGGCCCAGATCTGGTTTTGCCCTACCTCAGTTGTAACTATCGTATCCTCATCCACCATATCAGACATGACTGAAAGCACATATTTAGGATTTACATATTCACTCTCTTCTCTTAAGACATATTTCTGCGGATGTTCGGTTTTTATTCTTTCAATAGTCTTATTCCATTCATCAAAGCTGCTCTCTTCGACAATTTCGAGCAAATCTGCCAGAACAGCTCCCGCATCACCGACTATAGGTATAGTTGCATGTATGTTTTTCCCTATTTCCGCAGGGTCAATATCTATATGGACAACTGTTGCTTTTTCGGCTATTTTATACGCCGTACCCATCGCCCTGTCGCCAACCCTTGCCCCAAGTATAATTAAAAGGTCGGCATGATGTACCGCGTAATTAGCCACATAGCTTCCATGAGAACCCAACATGCCAAGATTAAGCTTATGCCTGCAGGGTATTGCCCCCTTCCCCATAAGTGTTGTAGTAACGGGTATGTTACATTTCTCAGCCAGTTTTAGAAGCAGTTCGGATGCACCGGAGCTGATAATGCCTCCGCCGGCGCAAATAACCGGTGACTTGGCTTCCTTGATAGCAACAGCAACTTTCCTTATCTGCATGGGGTGCCCTTTATATTTAGGTTTATAACCTCTGATTTCGATACTTTCAGGATATTCAAAATCAGTTTCCCCGTTCTGCACGTCAATGGGAACATCCACAACTACCGGTCCCGGCCTGCCTGTAGAAGCTATATAAAAAGCTTCCTTCATCACCCTGGGAAGGTCTTCGGTCTTTTTAACAAGGTAACTGTGTTTGCAAAACGGCGCAGTAGCACCGGTAATATCCGCTTCCTGAAAAACATCCCTTCCAATCATTTCAGTAGACACCTGGCCTGTTATGGCTACCATGGGTATTGAATCCATGTATGCTGTTGCTATTCCCGTGATAAGGTTGGTAGCGCCAGGTCCTGAAGTAGCAACACATACCCCTGTCTTTCCGGTAACCCGCGCATATCCGCTAGCTGCATGTGCGGCACCCTGTTCATGCCTTGTGAGTATATGCTTAATGTCAGAATCCAGCAACGCGTTATAAAATGGGCATATAGCTGCTCCGGGATATCCGAAGATTGTATTTATTTTTTCATGTTCCAACGCTTTTACAATAACCTGTGCACCAGTAAGTTTCATACTTCCTCCAAAAAACAATTATTTAAGTTTCCTTATTGCTATTTGTTATATATATTTACCCTTATTGCCATTCACTATTTGTATTTTTTATATGCTAAAAAACCCTTCGCACCTGCAAGTTTTGTGCTTGCAGGGACGAAGGGCAAACAACCCCCGTGGTACCACCCTGTTTCAGCGTGCTGTATAAACACGCCCTCAGTAAGTACTGACTGTACTTTAACTATAACGTAGTCAACGTCATCACTTACTGATTCTCATTTCAGTGATGAAACTCAGGAACGAGCTATACATGCATCCTATGTATCGGTTCACACCGGCCACCGACTCTCTTGGACAATCAGATGCATCTTTTTTCCCTCATCGCTTTAACCTTTTAAATTATGATTGCTACATATTTTATCAGCGCGTTATGTGGATGTCAAGATTTTGAAGTGTATATAGACGAAAAAATAATAAACATTAAATTTTATTTTGTACAATAAAAAATACGTTAATTTTATCAATTAACGTATCACTAATTCAACATAATTTTGGTCGGAGTGAGAGGGCTTGAACCTCCGGCCTCATGGTCCCAAACCACGCGCTCTTCCAGCTGAGCTACACCCCGAAGTTAAAAAACAAATGACGCAAAGATTATTTTACTACATATAGTATATATATTCAATACCCTTCTTTAGCAATGCCGCCTGTTTATATTAAGATATCTTAATAATTCTTCAAATCTCTTCACAATGAGCCCTCTCATGCCCAGCGTACTGAAACCAATCAGCCATAAGAAATGGATATATAACGAAAACATGGTAATTATATGTATATGGCATATTAAATAAAAACACCGGGATTTATATTAAAAAAATTTATATTGTTGTAACAAAACGTTAACTTGATACGTCTATATACATGTCCTATAATTTAGGTATAAGAGGATTGTGTTTTATGTAAACTTTTGGTTGCAGGGGTGTTGCGCATTAAAAGAATATTAGGGCTTGTAAGAAAAGCAATTCAGGATTTCAATATGGTTCAGGAAGGAGATAAGATTGCTGTCGGGGTGTCAGGCGGAAAAGACAGCCTTACCTTGCTTGTTGCGCTAAGAAAGCTGCAGGATTTCTTCCCCGCAAAGTTTAAGCTTGAGGCTATAACCCTTACCATGGGTATAGGAGAGGCTGACCTTAGCGGTGTGATTCAGTTGTGCAATAAAATCGGGGTCAATCACACTATAGAAGAAACTCTTATCGGAAGAATTGTATTCGACGTAAGGCAGGAAAAAAATCCTTGTTCTCTTTGCGCTAATTTAAGACGGGGAGCTTTAAATAACGCAGCAAAAAGGCTTGGATGCAACAAGGTCGCACTTGCGCATAACAAGGACGACGTAATTGAGACATTAATGTTAAGCACGATATACGAAGGCCGTATACATACTTTTTCTCCTGTTACATATCTTGAACGAAAAGATCTTTATGTCATAAGGCCGCTTATTTACGCGGAAGAAAGTGAAATCAGGAGCTTTGTAAAATCTCAAAACTTAAAAGTCGTGCCAAACCCCTGCCAGGCAAATGGTAAAACCAAAAGGCAATATATTAAGGATCTGCTGCATGGTTTTTACCTTGAAAACAGGGGTATAAAAAACAATATTTTCGGTGCCATAAAACGCTCAGGTATTGACGGCTGGCACTAGTACACATTTAGCAACTAAGCTTTCGACAATCACAATGAAAAATGGAGGTTATCATGTATTACAAAAGAAAAAGCATTTTTCTCATTGTTTTGGCGCTAATTCTTGCCATTTTGCCGTTTAGTACAATAACTGCCCAGTCAAATATTATCTATGAAACATCTACGGTTCAGACCATAACATCAGGAGCAACCCTGGAGAATATAATCAGGTTTACAGATAGCGGATGGCTCAATATAAACGTCCTGAGAATCGATCTGTCTAACCCGTACATAAAAGTTGATACTCTAACCAATAAAAATTCCATTAAAAAGCTGACTTCCACACTGACGCTCGCCAGGGACTGGGGAGCGGTGGCAGCAGTTAACGGGAGTTTTTTCAGCTCACTTGGGCAAGGCAACGGTTACTCTGACGGCCCCGTTGTCCAGTCAGGAAAAATAGTAACGGCCTGGTATGAATTCAACCGTTATAATGAAGTAATGGCATCCTTTTCCCTTGATAAACAAAACAAAGCCATATTTAATTATCTAAAGCCGGAGATAACCCTTATCGCTCCAAACGGCAAGACGACTACTGTAATGCAATACAATTATCCAAGCAGGTACAATTATACCGACTTTACCATTCTTGACAGAAAGTGGGATGTTAATTCTGTCGGCGCTTCAGAAAATTATCCGGATATTGTGGAAATGGTCGTTGATAACGGGAAGGTTGTCGAAATACGCCAATCAATGCCCCCTGTAACAATACCCGAAAACGGTTATGTCGTGATAACAAGGGAAAAGGGAGGCAAGTTCCTGACCGAAAACTTCAAGGTTGGGGATAGCGTTGCCATGAACATAACAACCAATCCCGACTGGGAAAGCCTGCAAATGTCAGTTTCAGGCAGTTCAATACTGGTTAAGGATGGTAAAATACCCAGCAAGTTTTCATATGATACGCCTAATATATCAGCACGTCACCCAAGAACTCTCATCGGAAGCTCAAAAGACGGAAAACAGCTTATCCTTGTAACGGTGGACGGCAGGCAAACTTCAAGTATCGGTCTTACACAGCTGGAGTCAGCCCAGTTAATGCTTGAGCTTGGAGCCTATAATGCGCTTAACCTTGATGGAGGCGGTTCAACTGCAATGGTCGCAAGGACCCCGGGTACCAACAATATTAAAATGGTAAACAGCCCTTCTGATGGAGCTGTCAGGGCGGTTGCAAACGCAATAGGCATATTCTCAATCGCCCCTCCTTCTGAGCTAGCAGGGTTGATTATAGATACGGAAGATATCAATGTGTTTGTTAATACTTCCCGCAAGCTTACGGTAAGAGGTTATGACAGGTACTTCAACCCCATATCGGTGGATCCTGAAAAAGTTGTATGGAGCGTATCAGGTATAAAAGGAACTTTTAAAAACAGCACATTTTATCCTACAACAGTCGGTGAAGGCAAAATTACCGCAAAAGTCGGCAATATAACTGCTTCAATCAATATTAGCTCTTTAAGTTCGCCTGTTAAAATTGAGCTGAATAAAAAGAGCATTAAGCTTCCCGTAGGGGAATCAGCTACATTCTCTATAGTCGGGCAGAATAAAAACGGCTACAGCGCCATTATTGACCCTGCAGATGTAAAGTGGTCCCTGTCGGGTAACTTCGGCAAGTTTGAAAACGGTGTATTCACAGCCACAGCCGAAGGCGCAGGTTATATTGATGCCCTGGTCGGTAATGCGCATGCCTACTGCGCTGTTTCAGTTGCTTCCGAAAAAGCTGCTGTAGTTGACAAGTTTGAGAAACAAAACGGTTCATTCAAATTTTATCCCGATACTGTGAAAGGAAACTACGAAATCTCCGGAGAACAGAAGCGGTCTGGCAATTATTCCGGCAAACTGACGTATGATTTCAGGGAAAACACAGAGGTTACAAGGGCAGCTTACCTGGAGTTTTCAAACAGCGGTTTGTCCCTGCCTGAAAATATATTCAAAATAGGAGTATGGGTATATAATTCACATCCAAATTCCAACTGGCTCAGAGCTGAAATCAGGGACAAGTCCGGAAATAAGCATACGATTGACTTTGTAAAAGCCATGGACTGGACGGGGTGGAAATACGTTGAAGCGCTCCTTAATGGAATAAAATCGCCTGAAGCCCTTACAAGGCTTTACACCGTACAGGTTAATCCTGTTCCGGAGGCCGGATTTATGTACTTTGACGACCTTACATTCATTACGTCGTCATACCCTCAAATTGATACGACAAGCATCCCGAAAGATACCGTACCCATTGACGAAGCAAACAAGGCCGTCGAGTATAAAAGCGCAAGCGATTCCTTCAGGTTTGCTGTATTAGGCCAGACAAGGGAACCTAAAAACCCGCTTGAAAAAATTCTCCTTGATAAATTTTCTGAAAAAGTCAACAAGTATGTTGATGCAGCGGCCTTCGTAGGACAGGGCAGCCACGAAATTTCAAAGACAATTGAAAAACCTTTTGTATCTACAAATACTGGTTATAAATCAATAGACATTAAAAACAGCAGGTTTATACAATTGGATGTGAGCAAGCAGGGATTACGGTTAACTGACAAAAACCAATGGCACTGGTTCCTTAACCAGCTTGAATCCTTTAACGGCAGCAATGTTTTCGTGTTCCTCCAAAGCACACCGAAAAATTTCACCGATAGCCTTGAAGCCGGGCTTTTTAAGGAAACCTTGACAGAGTACAGGAAGAAAAAATTCAAAAATATCTGGGTATTCTTTGGCGGCAGTGAAAATGCAAGCTACATGGAAAGAGGAATTAAATATATTTCATCTCCGGGGCTTGAGGTTCAGGGGTTGACCCCCGATAATACCGATATCGCACAGTATGTATTGGTAACAGTCCAGGGAACAACAGTCACATATGAGTTTAAGCCGATAGTATAAAAATAGTATAAAAAGAGAGGGGTCACTCCCCTCTTTTTTATGCTTTTATGTAAATAAATACGGAAAGATAACCATTAGTCAATAATCACTTTTTTATAAGCTAATACTTGCCCAATTCCAGGCCTTTCTCAATAAAGTATTTACCGGAGCGAAAAAACAATTTTAATAGATTGGAATAACAAATTAACCTGTCAATCGTGGTTTTCTTTCCACACACTGTAAAGCTCTTTATTTTTGTTAATTAAGTTTTCCAACATACAGACATCCTTTTCTCCAAGCCTTTCTTCAAGGATTTCTCTTATTTTGTCCATCTCAGCATAAGTAATGCCTCCGGAAACCATACGGAGTATTGCATCGATATCTTCCTTTTTTAACCTGCTTATAACAGATAAAACCTTAAGTTTGTCCATTAAGCTGATCTTTTGAAAGAAATTGATTTCATCAACAGAAAGATAACTCCCTTCCATCCTCCGGTCGCCTGTTTCACCCGAAGGCTCGCCATTATCCCCTGTCTTTTTGGGATCACCTTCCCCTGCATCTTCCGGCGACGGTTCATTTGTATCCGCTTTTTCACCGGCAATTTCATCAGGTTCCTGCTCCTGCGGTTCCTGTCCATTGTTTTCATAATATCTTTCGAGGAACTTTAAATCCGGTATATATATATATGTAATTATTAATCCGGCGATAATCATAATAACCAATAAAATAATGAGAATTCTAAAAAATACCTTCATAACAAACAATACCACTGTAATCTTTAAGTATTTACAATGGTATTATTTGATTTATGAGGTATTTTATACAGAAGAACCATAACTTTTTTCGGTACCTATAACTAGAGGTTTTTGGCTATTTCCTTAAGATATTTCGAAAATTCATTTCGCAGGTCATCCCTTTTCAGCGCAAACTCTACCGTTGCCTGCAAAAATCCTTGTTTATTGCCTACATCATACCTTTTGCCGATAAAGTCGTAAGCATACATTGCTTCCTCTTCCACAAGCTTTTTAAGGGCGTCTGTAAGCTGAATCTCACCGCCCTTTCCTGGCTGCGCATTTTCAAGATGTTTAAATATTCCTGGAGTAATTATGTACCTGCCAAGTATGGCAATATTTGAAGGCGCCTTGTCTCTGTCAGGCTTTTCCACAAGATCGGTTACTTCATACAACCGGTCTCCCACAGGCTTGCATTCAACAATGCCGTATTTTGACACCTCATCTTCAGGTACCCGCTGTACGCCAATAACAGTAGTCTTGTACCTGTCATGCACCTCCAGGAGCTGCTTGAGACACGGAACATCCGAATCAACAATATCATCGCCGAGCATAACGGCAAAGGGTTCATCTCCAATAAAGGATTTAGCGCAATAAATTGCATGCCCCAATCCCTTCGGCTCTTTTTGCCTTATGTAATGTATATTGACCAGGTTTGAAATATCCTGTACAAGGCAAAGTAATTCACTCTCGCCTTTTCTTTTTAAAATATCTTCAAGTTCGTATGACTTGTCAAAGTGGTCTTCGATAGCTCTCTTCCCTCTTCCGGTTACAATCATTATATCTTCTATTCCGGAAGCAATAGCTTCTTCAACAATGTATTGTATCGTAGGCTTGTCCACTATAGGAAGCATTTCCTTCGGCTGTGCTTTTGTAGCAGGCAGGAATCTGGTACCAAGCCCTGCAGCCGGTATTATAGCTTTGCGAACTTTCAACCCTATGCACCCCTTGTTTTTTGCTTATATATTCACAACACACTGTACTGCTGACATAATCATATTAACGCCGTAAACAAACATTGTCAAACAGTGTATATCCATAATATGAACTTTTTTAACATGACACATGCCTTCTGCCAATTAAACATTCATTTGCATACATAAAACGCAAAACAGAACCTGCATATAAAATCACCTTTTTACACACCCTAAATTAAGCATTAAAAGAACGTAAACCATAAGGAAAGAGATGGTGCAAACAGTATGAGCAAAAACATAAAACGCCCGGTTAAGCTGACAAAACGTGATAGAGCTGTCCTCAGCAAGTACACAAAATTTTACACAAACTTTATTGAAAGCAATACAGCGCAAAGCAACATCCTTGAACAGGAAACATACAAACCCGGAAGATAAACCAGTTTTTATGTCATCCTACCTTGCAGAGAGCTTATATTGTTCACGGAATATTAATATTTGTCACACAATTTTAATATTAATTTATAGTAAAATGTGGTACAATATAATTGCCACAGCCAATAATACTAATTTTTTTCATTTTTGTTCCTCCTTTTAATATAGATCGCTTGTATGATCTT
Source organism: Clostridiaceae bacterium (assembly GCA_012840535.1). Lineage (GTDB taxonomy): Bacteria > Bacillota > Clostridia > Acetivibrionales > DUMB01 > DULF01. Next base: position 2,805 of record DULF01000078.1, on the reverse strand, counting down.
AGTTGAGTTGAGTTTGGAAAGCACTTAGTTATAACCGGAATCATTAATAAATTATAAAGTGCTTCTTTTTTTTTCCAAAATATTCTTGAGCCTCAATATTGTTAAAATACCTTGATATAATGATCATTTTTAAGTATAATAGGAAAGTACTCCGAAACAAAGTATGCAGCTTGAATATGTAATAATGTTAAAAGTGCGCTTTGCTAATTTTTGGCCGTGCTAGATGGGGAGGTAGCGGTGCCCTGTACCTGCAACCCGCTGTAGCAGGATCGAATTCCTGTCAGAGGCTTTTTTCTTGTAAGGCCTGCCCATCGCAAGTGGCAATGAAAGCTGGGTCCTGCGCAACGAAAATCTGTGAACCCCGCCAGGTTCGGAAGAAAGCAACGGTAAGCAGACCCTTTCGTGTGCCGCAGGGTCGCCTGGTTAGAGTTAACTACGGTGGTAACGCTTGTAGGAATAAGTCGAAGACAGGTGCACGGCCAATTAAAATAAACTGCAAAGCAGTTTAAACAGGTAAGAGGTAAGAGGTTAGGGGTAAGAGGATAAAAACTTAACCGAATAAAATGATTTGTCAGAAGACCTATAACCCATAACCTATAACCTGTTTACCGAACAGATAAATTAAAATTATAAGACCCTGGAGGTCTTTTTTTATTTGCTCATATTTGTTATACTTGTATGGACAAAGCCTGATGCGTATTTACTGAAACATATTGCGACCAATCGGTACCTGAGGAGGAATAAATAAGATTTTATGTCTTACCTGGCGCTTTATAGGAAATGGAGACCTTTAGTCTTTGAAGACGTAGTTGAGCAGGAACATGTTGTGAAAACACTTAAACACAGCGTAAGTTCCGGCCATATTGCCCATGCATACCTTTTTTGCGGAACAAGAGGAACGGGTAAAACTACCATGGCCCATATTCTCTCAAGGGCGATAAACTGTCTGAATCCTCAAGACGGCAATCCGTGCAATGAATGTGAAATTTGCACTGGAATCATCTCGGGCAGTATATTGGACGTTCTTGAAATAGATGCCGCATCCAATAACAGTGTTGATAATATAAGGGAAATAAGGGATGAAGTTGTTTACGCTCCCTCCCAGGCCAAATATAAAGTTTATATTATTGATGAGGTTCATATGCTGTCTACAGGAGCTTTCAACGCTCTCCTCAAAACCCTTGAAGAGCCTCCCCCGCATGTTGTTTTTATCCTTGCCACAACCGAGCCTCATAAGCTTCCTGCAACAATTCTGTCACGGTGCCAGAGATTTGATTTCAGAAGAATATCAATTGACAGCATAATTAAAAGGCTTGAGGTAATTGCTGCCGCTAACGGTGTAACAGTCGACAGCAATGCATTGAGGCTTATAGCCAGAAAATCCGATGGTGCGCTTAGAGATGCCATAAGCCTTCTGGATCAGTGCATGTCTTCAGGCAGCAAGAAAATATCATACGACGAAGTTCTCTCTTTAATAGGTATTGTCAATGAGACCTTCATGACCGGTATTGTACAGGCAATAAAAGAACGTAATACCAGGGAAATACTGCGCCTCATTGACAGGCTTGTAATGGAGGGAAAGGATATTCCACAGTTTACTTCCGACCTTGTATTATATTACAGAAACCTTCTCATGTGCAAAGTAACAGATGATCCATCATATATTATTGACGCGAGCAAGGAAGCAATCCGGCAAATGAAGGCGCTGTCCGATGATATGGACCGTGAAGAAATCATATATATGATAAAGGAACTTTCACAACTGGAGTCCGACTTCAAGTGGGCTGTACACCCTCGTGTCCAGCTGGAAATAACCCTGGTGAGAATATGCGAAAATGAAGTAAATAAGCTTAACAATGATATTTTATCAAGGTTGTCCGCATTGGAAAGGAAAGTAGACAACCTTTGCGCAGATCAGCAACCTGCTGTAAAGCCTGCAAGCATGGAAAATGCCCCACTAAAACAATACGAGCGGCAGGAAAAACCTGAAAAGGCTTCTTCCAAGGTATCTAAAGCACAGATGCCTTTGCCGGAAAAGGAACCGAAACCGGATAAAAAATACCTTGATATGTGGGATGAGGTATTAAATGAGCTGAAAAACTGCGGCAGAATGGCTATATATACCTTTTTGCTGGGAACAAAAGCAGTTGAGCTGGGCAACAGGATTATTGGCATAGTATTCGGCGAAAGCAAGAAAAGTAATATAGATGTTTGTTCCAGGGCAGAAAATATCAGGATAATTGAAGAAATTGCCGGCAGGATACTCGGACGTGAAGTTAAAGTCAAATGTATTGACGAAGACGACATAAATATAGACGGCAATGACAACCCACCTGACGGTAGTGATGAAGTAGTTGAAAAGGCGCAGGAAATTGCTGATAAACTCAATGTGCCGTTAAACATAATAGATGAATAAAGCTTTGGTGTTTCTCTTGTATATGTTTTACAAATTACGTATAATAAGTACGTATAACTTAAAGGGGCAGGCGCCCCAAAATAATGAAATTTGGAGGTAAAGACATGGCTAGAGGCGGTTTCCCTGGATTTGGCGGAGGAAATTTAAATAACCTGATGAAGCAGGCTCAGAAAATGCAAAAAGATATGGCAAGGCTTCAGGAGGAGCTCCATGAAAAGACTGTTGAAGCAACGGCAGGCGGCGGTGCAATTACAGTAGTCGCAAATGGAAAAAAGGAGCTTCAGAAAATCACAATCAAACCTGAAGTTGTTGACCCCGATGATGTTGAAATGCTTGAGGATCTCGTTTTGGCCGCAGTTAATGAAGCATTGAGAAAAGCCGACGAAATG
>DULF01000077.1 GCA_012840535.1 Clostridiaceae bacterium | reverse complement strand
TAAAAAAATCCGACATCTTTTCCAATGTCGGATTTAACAATATTGACATGTTAATCATGACAACCGTTTCTTCCAAATTTCTTGAAGATTTTTATCCTCTCTTCAAGGCTTGGATATTTCCTTAGCGTTTCCCTGGAAAACATCCCTTTGTTAATGTCCTTTGTCGCTATCTTTTCATGGCCTATCAAGGCCCATGTGGAATCAATTAAATTCTTAAACTCCTCATTGCGCATGGCAACGCATACAAATGACTGTCTCGGTGAGTTAATGTCTTCACCGCTGATTTGAAACAGCTCATGTTTTTCACACAGCGCTTTTACCCTGCGGAGCTGTTCCATTGTATTTCTGGAAGGCATATATGTGACGGCATTGAAGCCAAGCTCCTTAATTACGTCAAACAATTCCTCAATGTAGTCATCTTCAAATTTTTGAGCTTTCTTGTCACCTGTTACCGAATCCACCACATCGCCTAAATAAGCGTAAGCCGAAATTGCCCCTATTTCCTCTGACAGCTTTATCGCTTCTTTTACATCAGGGCACTCTTTGTCAGCATCTATATAAAACATGGCAACCATATCGCTTTTCAGCGCCCCGAGAAGGTCATACTCATAAAAAGGATTATTGCTGTCAGCTAAATATGCCTCAACTTTCGGACTTATGCTTATTTTCAGGTCATTTTTAAGAAAATCTGTCAAAGCCTGGCCTTTCTCAAACCTTTCCACAAGTTTTTTGGATAAAGCGAAAAGTATATGCCTTTCAGTAATGCTTCCGCCCTCGTCATGCTTTGATAACGGCTTTATGTCGTTTTCAAAATCAACGCTGATATTAAAAGGAGCCATTATCTCGTTTATCTTTTCCACCATCATTTTATTTCTTTTATTTCTTTCTTCCAGATAGGGTTTGAAGAAATCTTTAACCCTGTCTATCTGGGTGTGCGGAATGCCGTGAAGAGCTATATAAGCTACGGATTTCTGGTCAGGATTATTGATCCTTCTGCCCTTAAGCGGTGTTCCGGAAAAATGCACCCTGCATTCTACTCCTATTGTGGTGGTCAGCCCTACTATCTTTCCGGCCTGAATAAATTCCCTTGCCCCGCTTATGGAATCATGGTCCATAATGCCTGCCGTCGTCAATCCTGCATTATAAGCCATCCATATGGCTTTTGCAGGCGAGTAGGGGGAAAATGAATAAGTAGTATGAATATGGTTATTAACATCATTGCCGCTTACAGGGCGCTCTATCTCACCCCTGTCAATAGCTTTTTTCAATTCTTCAAGGCTGCCAAGCCTGATATTGACATCATCATGATTCAAATTTTCTACATACTTTAAATATTTCTTATCCATATCAAACTCCCTATCTCATTTCTTGTCCGCCTGTAACATTAATTGCCTGTCCCGTCATATAGCTGGCCTCATCCGATGCAAGAAATACCATTACATTGGCTACATCCTCGTACTGGCAGCTTCTTCCCAGGGGAACTTGGCTTAAGTATTTTTGCCTTACTTCCTCCACAGTTAATCCCTGGTTCCTGGCGTACTGCTTAAACAATGCATTGGGTCCCTCGTTCCACAGAGGCGAGTCCAGCAGGTTGCCAGGGCAAATTGCGTTAACCCTGATTCCATACTCGGCCAACTCAAGAGCAAGGCTCTGTGTCAAGCCAATACCTCCGAATTTTGTGGCAGCATATGCAGAATTTTTGTAGGAACCTTTCTTGCCACTCTTGCTGTTTATCTGTATTATGTTGCCCTTTCTTCTGGGTATCATTACTTTGGCGGCTGCCTTTGCACAAAGGAAGTATCCTATCAGGTTAACTTCAGTCATTTTCCTCCATTCTTCAACCGGAAATTCAACAACAGGCTTGGCTATTAGAATTGCAGCATTTGACACAAGCAAATCCAATGTGCCGTATTTCTCAACAGCAGCATTAACCATGGCGTTTACCTGTTCTTCATTTGTAACATCAACCTTGACTGCAATGGCATCGGTAAGGCTGTCTGCAACCTTTTTAGCAGCTTCATAATTTATATCTGCCACTACAACCTTGCAGCCCTCTTTGTCAAGCCTTCTGGCTAACGCCTCGCCAAGGCCCTGCGCAGCGCCTGTAACAATTGCAACTTGTCCTTCAAGTCTGCCTTTTCTATCACACATATTATCTTCCTCCATACAATATAGAAATCAGCCTCAATACCACATGGGCAAATCGGCTGTCATAATATCATAACATTATACTTTGCCGCTTCAGCCGCAATATCGGCCGGCAGCTCTTTTTCGCATATCCACATGTCAATATCCTTCAATGTCGCATATGTGAATGGCAAATCCTTATTTATTTTGCTGGTATCCATCAGAAGTATGACTTTTTTAGCCTGTTCTACAACTTTTCTTTTTAATTCGCATTCATACATATTAGCTACGGTAAAGCCTTTGTCGATGGAAAACCCTGATGCCGCAAGAAAAGCAAGGTCAATGTTAATTGTATCCAAACTGGATATGGCATTTGGTCCCGACATTGACAATGTATTTCTGTTCATAAGGCCGCCAAGTGTGAATACGGTCGTTCTCAATTTTTTTACCAACTCAAGCGCAATATTTGCGCCACTGGTTACAATGTAGTAGCTGTCATCCGGCAATATTTCCGCAAGACACATAATTGTGCTCCCGGAGTCGAAAAACATGGACCGGTCTTTTTCAACTATTTTAACTGCCTTTTCCGCTATTTTCTTCTTAGCTTCAACATTTTCCGTCGCACGCCTTGAGTAAGCGTCTTCTTCTCCGCTGTTCGCAGTAATCTTCTTTACACTTACGGCTCCTCCATAAGTCCGAATGAGATAACCTTCATTCTCAAGATTTATGAGGTCTCTTCTCAAAGTCATCATGGAGACGTCGGAAAATATATCCTTTAGCTGCTGAAGCTGCACTTCACCTTTCTGCTCCAACAATTCCAATATATGCTGTTGCCTTTCATTAATCACCTAACCACACTCCATATATGCATGTGCCGGAAACCGGAAATCCCAGATGGATTTCCGGTTTTCCAGCATTAAAGCATTATCCTGTTTTCACCAACTCTAATTATCTGCCACAAGTAAATAATTGTCAATAGAGCATTTACACCCGGCGCCTGCGTCGTTTTGTTTACATGCCACGTTTAATATTATACCCCAATTATACCCCAAGCCTGCTGCGTCTCATCTTTTCATTTGAAGTAAAATTGTTTTTAGCGGCATGTCCTTTAAGGGGCAGTATCTTTTCATGAATTGCATCTATAATCCAGTCAGCCTGAGGGAAGAAATAGGTTTCAAGCTCGTGTGCAGGTGTTATCCAGTTCCTTGCGCCGACAACAACCGGTGGAGCATCCAGGTAATCAAATGCAAGCTCGGTGATGTTCTGCGCCATATCCTTGAGGTATGAACCGCGCTCACAGGCGTCGCTTGTCAATAATATTTTACCGGTCTTCTTCACGGACTCTATAACCTTCTCATAATTGAACGGCACAAGTGTCCTTGCGTCTATAACTTCTGCGGATATACCGTACTTTTCTTCAAGAATCTTTACAGCGTCCATTACCCTGTAAAGAGTAGCTCCAATTGAGAGTATCGTAATGTCCTTGCCTTCCTTCTTTATATCAGGCTCGCCTATTGGCACTTCATAATATCCTTCCGGAACTCCTCCCGGATGGAACAGTTCACCTACATCATATATCCTCTGGCTTTCGAAGAATACGACAGGGTCTGTTCCTGCAAGAGCGCTGTTCATCAATCCCTTTGCGTCATACGGGGTTGCCGGGAATACAACTTTGAGTCCCGGAATGTGAGCACAGAGGGATGTCCAGTCCTGTGAATGCTGAGCTCCGTACTTCGAACCTACAGATACCCTCAGTACGACAGGCATCTTTAAAAGTCCCGCGCTCATTGCCTGCCATTTGGAAAGCTGGTTGAAAACTTCGTCACCCGCTCTGCCAAGGAAATCACAGTACATAAGCTCAGGAATCACCCTTCCTCCGCAAAGGGCGTAACCTACTGCCGAAGCAACAATTGCCGCTTCGGAAATCGGCGCGTTAAAGAACCTGTGATAAGGCAAAGACTCCGTCAGCCCTCTATATACTGCGAAAGCTCCGCCCCAGTCTCTGTTGTCTTCACCATATGCAATTAAAGTGGGATCAGTGTAGAATTTATCTATTATTGCTTCAAATATTCCGTCTCTGAGCTGGTATACCCTGTTCTTTGAAACAGGCTTGCCATCCTGGATGCCGACTCTTACCTTTTTCTTTATCTGCTGTACCCTCGGGTTCTCTTCCTTCGGGATAAGCACATCGCATTCCCTGTCCTCCATCTTTTCTATCTTCTGATTGGAGAACATTATATCAGCTATTGCGTCCGGATTCTGTATCATGTTCATTCTTGGAGAAATGTTATCATCTACGGCCATCCTGCATATCATTGTAATCAATTCTTTAGTATTTTCAAGGATTGCGTCAAAGCTTTCCTCCTTAGCTACGTTAGCTTCAATTAGCTGTTTCTTGTATGTTTCAAGGGAATCATGCAGCATCCATGCGTCGATTTCTTCCTTTGTCCTGTAGCTTGAGGAATCTGACGGCGAATGTCCGGTAAACCTGTAGGTTACCACATCAAGCAGAACCGGCCCTTTGTTTTCTTCAAGAATCTTTTTCTTTCTCTTCATTACATCAATAACTGCCAATGGATTGTAGCCGTCCACCCTTTCAGCATGCAGCTGGTCGGGGTTGACTCCTGCTCCAAACCTTGCAAGCATCTGGTAACCCATTGTTTCTCCGCAGGTCTGTCCGCCCATGCCATACTGGTTGTCCATGAAATTGAATATGATCGGAAGTCCGCCTTTATAGCCGTCTTCCCACAAAGTATTATACTGGTCCATTGCAGCCATATTGATAGCTTCCCATACAGGGCCGCATCCTAATGAACCGTCGCCTATATTCGCTATTACAATACCCTTCTTCTTGTTCACCTTCTTGAACAGCGCGGCTCCCATGGCAATACCGGCTGAACCGCCAACAATGGCGTTATTGGGATAAATTCCAAAAGGAGTAAAGAACGCGTGCATGGAGCCTCCCAGGCCTTTTTGGAATCCCGTTTCACGCGCAAAGATTTCTGCAAGGATACCATACACCAGGAAATCAATTGCCAGTTCCTTTACGCTGTCTCTCTTTTTGCCATGGTTTTCGACTATCTTCAAGATTCTTCCGTTTTCGAAATTCTCCATTATCTCAAGAAGTTCATTATCCGGCAGTTTTTGAATTGCCGACAGGCCTTTTGCAATAATCTCGCCGTGGCTTCTGTGCGAACCGAATATATAATCGTCCTTGTCAAGAATATAAGCCTGTCCTACCGCGGACGCTTCCTGGCCTATAGACAGGTGGGCCGGTCCAGGGTTGTTGTACTGAATACCATTGTACTCACCGGTAGTTTTAATTGCATACAACATTGTCTCAAATTCCCTGATGATTGCCATATCCCTGTAAATTCTAAGAAAATCTTCATCAGAGAAATTTGCCTTTTCTTCTTCAATAGTCTTGTTATACTGGTTAACCGGGATGTCCTTGAAAGTAATCTTTCCGCTTTTACGTAATTCATTTGGATCAATAAATAATTGTTTTGACATAAGAAAATTCCCCTCTTTCTATAATTCAAAGCTCAAATATTGCTTCCCTGATAATTTCGCAAACAGTTGGATGCGGGAATACGATTTCCTTAATGTCTTCAACTCTCATTTCAGTCTCAATCATTATCCCTGCACCGTAAATAATTTCCGAGGCATAATTGCCTATCATGTGAGCGCCTATAAGTTTCCTGTACCTCTTATCCACAAGCACTTTGCAGATACCGTCTCCGCCCTCGTTTTCAGCTACATATCTGCCGCTGTATCTCATGGATATATTAGCGACCTCATAATCTATACCCTTCTGTTTTGCCGTTTCCTCGGTTTCACCGACACAGGCGACTTCAGGGTTCGTATAGATTACCGACGGTATTGCGTTGTACCTCATAATATCCTTTTTGCCTATCATGTTGTTTACGCATACCTCTGCTTCACGGTATGCAGTGTGAGCCAGCATGGAATAACCGTTAACGTCACCTGCCGCATATACTTCAGGAACGTTTGTCTTTCCTCTCTCATCCACCTTTATGTGTCCTTTTTCAATTTCCACGCCTATATTTTCAAGCCCTATTCCTTCAACTACCGGCCTGCGCCCTATGCTCATCAGTACCTTGTCGGCTTCTGCAGAGAACTTCTCGCCGTTTGATTCGTATATAACGCTGCCTTCCTTTACTTCAACCACTTTTGCATTTAACTTGAATTCAATTCCTTTTTTCTGATAATTCTTCATCAAGATGTTTGAAATTTCTCTGTCCGTATTGCCGGCAATATGGTCCAGCATCTCAATAATGGTTACCTTGCTCCCTGCTGAATTAAAATAGGAAGCCATTTCAAGCCCTATTACGCCGCCGCCGACAATAACCAATGATGCCGGTACTGTTTTTAAATCAAGTATCTCCCTGTTGGTCAGAACAAAACCCTTTTCTATTCCTTCCCTGACTCCCGGTATCGGAGGGATTATAGGCATGGAACCTGTTGCGATTAAAAGCCTCTTTGCCGTATAAGTGTCGTTTCCTACTTTCACTTCATAACCTTCGCTGTTTCTTCCTGCAATCTCGCCAAAGCCTTCCACCACTGTTACATTGTTTCTCTTCAACTGGGCTTTTACGCCCCCGACAAGAGTCTTTACTACCTTGTTTTTTCTTTCGATAACCTTTTCGTGGTCTAAAACTGCATTTTGTACTGTAATACCATATTTTTCACCATATCTGGCGTTGTCATATATTTTTGCTGAATAAAGCAAAGCTTTTGAAGGTATGCAACCTTCATTCAGGCATACGCCCCCAATAAACCTTTTTTCGATAAGAAGCGTCTTGAGTCCGGCATGGCCTGCTCTTTCAGCTCCAAGATAGCCTGCCGGCCCTCCTCCTATTACAATCAAATCATAAGTCATGCCTATCTATCTCCTTTATTCTGCTCACGCTGTCAGCATGGCATTTTTAAAATTTAGCGAATCATTTTGCCAACAAAGCACTGAAATTTTCAAGGTTCGTCTTCAAATCTCTGAGGAATCTTGCTGCAGGAGCTCCATCGACAGCCCTGTGGTCGAAAGTCAATGAAAGTCCCATGGCAGGATAGTATACATATTCGCCGTTTACTTCCCTCACTCTCTGTACAACTGTGTTAACACCGAGAATAGCAGTCTGAGGCGGATTTATTACTGGTGTAAACGACTCTATGCCCAATGCTCCCAGGTTTGTAACCGTAAATGTTCCACCCTTCAGTAAATCAGGACTTATTGTGCCCTTCTGGCAGCTTTCGGCAAGCGCTTTGGCTTCTCTTGATATTTCATTAAGAGACTTTAAGTTTGCGTAAAACAGGGTCGGCACCATAAGTCCTCTTTCCGTATCTACAGCAATACCAAGGTGCACGTTATTGAATACCAGCATTTTGTCATCGAGGAAATGCGCGTTCAGATCTTTATGGTTCAGTATTGTTCTGGATACCGCAAAGAGTATGATATCATTTAAGGTAATATTCTCGAGACCCATACGGTCCTTCGTTTCTTTTATCTTTTTCCTGAATTCGAGAATTTCAGTTGCGTCAAAAGATGTGTTAAGAGTAAGCTGAGCCATGGTTGAAAGTGAATTGTGCATGGCTTTTGCAATAACTTTCCTGATATTGGTGAGTTTAACTTCTGCAAATTCAGCTTCAGGCTTCTGTGCAGGAGCAAACTGGCTTGCGGCAACAGCAGTTGCACTAATGCCCGCTTCAACATCAGCTGTTGTAATCCTTCCACCCAGGCCTGTTCCAGATGTCATCGGACTGATACCTGATGCCATGTATTCACTCATAGCCGCAGGCGTAACAACCGGACCGCTCTCCCTTAATGCGATAATATCTCTTTCAATTATTCTTCCTTCAGGTCCTGTGGGAGTAGCAAAACGGATGTCAACTCCTGTTCTCTCCGCGAGGTTCCTTGCCCTTGGAGAAATCTTGATCCTGTCCCCGGAGCTTACAGGAGCCGCAGGAGCAGGCGTTTCAGCGGGAACTTCCTTTGTTTCCACAGGAGCGCTGACGCTTTTTTCTTCGGAAGCGCTTTTTTCACTTGCAGCAGCATCCTTGTTTCTTGGGTCGAACTCTGCCGTGCTCTCTCCTTCATTGCCTATTACGCAGACATTTGTGAGGCAAGGAACATCATCGCCTTCTTCAAAGAATATGTCAAGCACTGTTCCTTCAACCTTTGCCTCTTCATCGAATGTTGCCTTGTCTGTCTCATACGTGAATAAAACGTCGCCAATCTTTACCTTGTCACCTTTTTTTACATTCCACTTTGTAATGATACAGCTTTCTACCGACTGACCCTGTCGGGGCATAATTACTGGTGTAGCCATATTAACCTCCCTTTTGGCCCGCATGTAAAAACACGAATAATTAAATCAAGGCCACTGTTTTAAAATGTAAAATATTATCATCTTTAAGTTATATTCTATCAAAGTGCATGTAACATGTCAACATTTCGCCCGTCAAAAAGGCACAGAAACATTTACATGTCTCTGTGCCTTTCCGGTATCAAACTTGTTAGACTCAGATCGGTTTTGCATTGGCCAAAAGGTATTTTTCAGCCTCGGCTGACCACAATCCGTTATTATTTTCAACTATGTCAGCCAGTTTGGCAAACAGCGGATCTGATTTTCCTTTCTCCCTAAAATCGCTGAGGGCAGTCAGTTCCAAAGATATATTTGTATAAATGAGTTTCTTCCCTCCCGGTATCTTTGGCAGGTTAAGAGTTGTATCAATGACACTGTCCAGCCCGCCTATATGTGTAATCATTGCGGAAGGATTTATCAAGCCTTTCTCCATCATCTGCAGTGATTCGATCATGTCATCTGTGTTACCGCCGCTTGTCCCTACGATATGAGTTGAGTTATAGTGCACGTTATAGAAGTTAAACTCGGCTGTAAAGTTCGGATTTGTGGGCCCTGCAAAGAAGTTCAGGCATCCGTCCTTGCCAAGGATCTTGTCACCCTGCTCCACAACAGCCTTGACAGGAGCGAATACGAAAACATCATCATAACCTTTGCCGTCTGTAAATGAAAGCAGATACTCCGGTACGTTTTCAATTTTCGAGGTGTTTACATATATAAGTTTAACCCCGTTCTTTTCAGCCTCTTCAACGGTAAGTATTGACGCTGCCCTATTCAGGCGGGCTTCATCAATATCTGTCACAACCAGCAGCCTTGGCTTTCTGTCACAATGGATGGCATAATCAATAGCCCCCAGGCCCATAGGCCCTACGCCTGCAAGTATTGCCATGTTGCCGCCTTCTGCAATGCCCATGTTGTGTACATATTTCCCGCTGACGGTATGATAATTTGCATGAAAAGCACCTACTATACATGACATCGGTTCAGCCAGAGAACCATAGAAATACGCTTCACCGTCATAATTCAGCAGACAGTTGTGCTCCATGACAACAGGCGGGATGATGATATAGGTTGCAGCACCACCTATATACTGAAATGAATAACCGGGTGCAGCATATGGATTGCTTTTTTCGTTTATGGCAGGCTGTATGGAAAATTTATTGCCAGGTTTAAACTTATGCTGCCACTTCTTGCCGACCTCAACAATTTCACCGCAGAACTCATGTCCGATTATAACCGGATTTGTGCTGATATCTTTTGGAACTCTTTTGTGGTCTTCACCCTGTATTGCGGCCTTGTAGGACGACATGCAAATACTGTCTGAAACTATTCTGGCCAGTATCTCATCATCCTTGATCGGCGGAAGTTCAAACTCTTCCAGCCTTAAATCGTTTTTGCCGTACAATCTTACAGCTTTAGTTTTCATTCTATCCCCTACCTTATTTGCTATTGTTTAATTTATACCACTGTTATGAAACATTATAACATAAAATTGATAGTTATTGTCATAATTCTGTATAATTATAATTAGAAAATTATTCTAATATTAAAAGGGCCATAACAAAATCCATGCTTGCTATGGCCCTTTTGTGTAAGTACTATTTAATTAATTCATTATGTTCCGCCTTCGTATTGCATTCTTCATTCGTGTTAAGTACTGTTTACTGCTTTATCGTCTCCATAGCCTTTTTGGCAAATTCCGTGTTTACTATCTTGTCGTAGTCCGATTCCTTCTTTAGCTCTCCAGCGCCCTTCATAACCTCCTGCAAAAGCTCCAAGGCTTCCTTTCTGAGAATCGGGTCCTTGCACCATGCGTCCTGTTCCTTATACCTTTTTGCTACAGTGATAAGTATATCCTCATCTGTGTCAGGGAATGACGGCTTTATTGCTTTTGCCACTTCTTCAGGCGTATGTTTTTCAACCCACAGCTGTCCTTTGTAAATTGCATTTGTAAACTTCTGTATAATATCGCGGTTCTTCTCTACATAGCTCTTCTTTGCAAAGTAAGCGGTGTATGGTATTTCTCCGGCTTCCATGCCGACAGATGCAAGCACATAGCCCTTTCCTTCCTTCTCAAGGAGCGTGGCAGTCGGCTCAAACAAGGTGACATAGTCTCCCTGTCCTCCGGTAAACGCTCCTGCCATTAAAGCAAATTGCACGCTTGTATCAAGTTCCACATCCACACCCGGTGTCAGGCCGTTTTTCTTCAGCACATATTCCAGTGTCATTGCCGGCACTCCGCCTTTTCTTCCTCCGATAATTTTCTTGCCTTTCAGGTTGCTCCACTTGAAGTCAGGTTCAGGATTGCGGCCTACAAGGAACGAACCGTCGCGTTTGGTCAGCTGGGCAAATACAACAGCATGGTCTTCTTTTCCTTCATTGTACACATATATTGCCGCCTCAGGTCCCGCAAAACCAATGTCTACCTGGTTTGACAGGACAGCAGTCATTACTTTGTCTGCTCCCTGGCCGTTCGTAAGCTCAATCTCCAACCCTTCTTCCTTGAAGAAACCCTGGGCAAGAGCAACATACTGCGGCGCATAGAAAACAGAGTGAGTAACTTCACAGAGCCTGACTTTAACAAGCTCTTTTTTTCCGCATCCGGTAAATGCTAATGATATTGATAATAATACAGCTATAAGAATTATAAAAGCCAACTTTCTCCTCATGTTTAACCCCCCTTTTATTTAATTTTTGTAATCATTATGCTTAACTATAAGCTTTTCAAGATAAACTACTCCCTGATACATCAGGGCTGCTGCCACCGCCAGTATTATTACGCTTGTCATTACAAGGTCAAGCTGGAAAACCTGCCCTCCGTATACTGTCAGATAGCCAAGACCAGCTTTCGAAACCAGGAACTCGCCTACTATAACGCCAACCCATGAAAGACCTACATTAATCTTCAGGGCATTAATCACTATAGGGAATGATGACGGAAGAACGACTTTTGTTAATACCTGAAGCCTGTTGGCGCCAAAAATTTTGACAAGCTTGATTTTGTCAGGGTCTACTGACATAAACCCGCTTAAAACTTCCAGGATGGTAACTATAAGTGATATTGCGAGAGCCATAACGATAATGGAAAGGGGCCCCGCACCTATCCAAACGATAAAAATCGGGCCTAATGCAATTTTGGGCAAACTGTTCAGTACAACAAGGTAGGGCTCCAAAACCTTTGCAAGAAATTCCGACCACCATAGTATTACCGCAATGACAGTGCCTAATATGGTTCCAGCCACAAAACCAACCACCGTTTCCAGACATGTAATTCCTATGTGGTAAAACAGGTTGCCCTCGCGGTAAAGATTTGCAATTGTCCTTATTATTCTTGAAGGCTGGCTTGTAATAAACGAGTCAATAATTTTAAGATGGGCAGCCAGCTCCCATACAACCAGGAAAGCAATCAGCAATAAAATCTGGGTGCTTAATATCATTATCTTTTTTGCTTTGACCTTCTTTAAAAACTCCCTGTGCTCCTTCGATATATTCTCATTAGCCTCTTCCCTCTTGTCTCCGGCCCATGGTCTCCATCCTCCTGCTTCTGGCCTCTGACTTCCGGCCTCTGGTCTCTGGTCTCCGGCCTCCGTTACCCGGCCTCCGCCCCCCGGCCTCTTTTCTCTGTTCTCCATTTTCTGTTCTCTGTTCCCAGTTCTCTGCTCTCTATTCCCTATTCTCTGTTCTCTGTTTTCCATTCCCTCTTCTCTGTTCTCTATCCTCTGCTCCATGTTCCCTATTCTCTGTTCTCTGTTCTCTGTTCTCTGTTCTCTATCAAACATGTACATCCAGCTCCTTCCATATCTTGTTAAAATAATGTCTGAATTCCGGAGCCTCTCGGGAACACAGCGGAGTTCTTTCCGGGCAGCTAAGTTTTATTTCATGGATATTTTTAATTGTACCTGGCCTTTTTGTAAGAACCACAACCCTGTCTGCCATGCTGATGCTTTCAGCGATGTCATGGGTAACAAGTATAGCGGTTTTATTCTCCTTCTTAATAATTCTGTATATATCATCCGTTACCGCAAGCCTGGTCTGGTAATCCAGCGCGGAAAAAGCCTCATCAAGAAGAAGTATCTGTGGCCTTACCGCAAGTGTCCTGATAAGCGCGGCTCTCTGCCTCATACCTCCTGAAAGCTGTCCCGGGTATTTATCTTTAAATTCAAACAGCCCATATGTGCGCAATAACTCCAGGACATAGTTCTTTGTTTCCTGGTTTAACGTTTTGGTAATCTCAAGACCCAGGATTACATTTTCATAGATGGTCCTCCATTCAAAGAGGTGGTCCTTTTGAAGCATATAACCCACATCACAGGAGGTCTTTAGAACCTCTTTTCCGTTAATCAAGACTTTGCCTGAAGTTGGCATAATTAAACCTGATATTAGAGAAAGGAGAGTGGATTTCCCGCATCCGCTGGGGCCGACAATGCATATAAACTCTCCTTCTTTGACAGAAAGGTTGATATTTTCAAGCGCATTGATTTCACCGTTAAGGGATTGATATTTCATTCCCAGATTATGTACTTCAACTATATAACTCAATTTTTCATCCCCTTCTCTAGCGTCATCTACACTATAGCCTTTTGAAGACTCAATATAGTATATTAAAGACGCTATCAAAGGGTGCATTATGTTTAACTTGTTTACTTATTGACTTTGACTATTATGCCTCCGGCAAGAGGCCTTTCTTCTCCTTTAAAAGAGGGCTTGTTTACAATTCTGCCGTCGATAATCATTTCCGTTGAAGCTCCTCCGTCAAGCATTGCGGCATTTTTGACTCCGTACTTTAAGAGCAGCTCTCCCAGTTCGTATCCTTTAAGTCCCGCACTGAACTCCGGCTGTCTGCCGTCAACAACAAGCAAGACAACAGTGCCGTCATCTTTCAGGCCAATGGCTGTCCTGGGGTCACGGTTGGTCAAAACTCCGACCCATTCATCCCATTCTCCTATGACTATTTCACCGTCTTTCACAATCCAGCTCCCGCATTCATATGCCTGGCTATTATTATCCATATATGGTTCAAACTCAAACTCCAAAGCATCGCCGGTCTTAAAAGGAATGTCACCCTTTACCGGACTGAAAAAAGTTATCAGCATTCCGTCTTTTGGTATGCCTGTCTCACCTTTTGCTTTAACTATTTGTTCTGCCAAACCGTTTCTTACAACCACGGTTGTATTTTCTGATACCACCTTGTTGCTAGAGCCATATTCGGGCGTAAATACCACTACTTCGCCTTTTTTTCCCTCTGCATTAATATTATCTACTCTAAACTTTCCTCCGGGGAAATTAATCCAAAGTTTTGTTTGAATTTCGTGTAGGCCGGCCTTCCCGTCTTTGATTACAAAAACCGGATACTTTCCGGTCGAGTTGGAGAACATTTTCCCGTCAATGACTACCATACCGCTGGGCTGTCCGTATTTATGGTAGAACCCGGAATTAATCGCGGCATAAGCTCCGCTTCTTTTAACCATTTCGCTTAACTTTTCAAATCCAAAAACCTTATCAAAGGAAAGTATGGGCTTAACTTCTATTCGCGGGTCGCTCAAGCCTACTTCCAGCACATGTACCTGCTGTTTGTATCCATTGATATATTCGGTATTATGTGTATATTTAAGCGGCAGTGGCTTCATTTCCGGTTTTCCTTCATGAGTTGTGGCGGGGGGAACGGTATCAGGCTGTTTTTCAGGAACTTTTTCAAATAAAAAATGTCCTGCATAGAAAATTATGAAGGACACCGCAACTGCCGCTAATATTATTATAATAACCGGCTTGACCAGCTTGTTCCTTTTACTTGAAACTATTCTGCTCACCTTCTTCAGTAGGTTTTTCATCAGACTTCAAATTTCTGCTCAGCTGCTTGTAAAGCATATCAGCCAGTCCAAAACTTCCTCTTTTTGAAGCCTCACTCATAAGCTGCTCATCCAGCATTGATTCAAAAATCTCCCTTCCGGGATCCGATGGCAAAAAGGTCGATCTAGGCACCGTAGCTTTCATTTGTTTATACATCATATCAAGAATTATGCCTTCAAATTCCCTGCAGACCTTTTTCAATTCCTTTTCATCCTTGTTTTTCACGGCATCCTGCAGGCGCTTTTCAAAATCATCATGAACCATCTCGTTTTTAGCGCTCTCTATAGTATTACTAATTAATTTATTATTGATACCCCCGATACTACTGATATCCATATAACCTCCAATTTCGGCAATACACTTTAATTTGTGGGCTTTGATCTTAAGCCCGCAGCTTTTTTAAACTATCTTCTCAAATTATTTGCAATGCCAAGCATTTCATCAGAGGACTGAATTGCCTTTGAATTTATTTCGTATGCCCTTTGCGCGACAATAAGCTTTACCATTTCCTCTACTACCTTGACATTTGAGGATTCAAGAAAATTCTGGTAAATTATGCTGGAATCAACAAATTCTTCATCGGGAATTGGATAACCTGAAGCTTCCGTCCACCCGTAAAAGTTTTTACCAAGGCTTACAAGTCCGTTTCTGTTTGGAAACCTGACCAGCCCGATTCTTTGTCCTAGAGGTATTGTAATCCCATCCTCATCCATGTAACTTAATTCGCCGGTTTCGGACACAACCAGCCTGGATATTTCAAAATCCAGGTAAATTTCCATTTCATCCTGGTCAAGCACAGGGTAACCGTCCGCTGTAGTAAGCATGTTGCCTTCATCTGTTACACTTATTTTGAAGCTTCCATCCCTCGTATATACAACTTCCCCTCTTGGGCCTCTGACCATAAAAAAGGCCTCGCCGTTTATGGCAAAATCAAGGGGATTATCCGTTCTTTCAAAATTTCCCATTTCAAAATTCTTGACAGTTGCAACAGGCGTAGTCCCATGGCCAACCTGCAAATTTACAGGCCTTCCCCCATCATCAAGCAGGCGGGCACGATCCAGGGTTTCATAAAGGAGATCCTTGAACTCTACCCTGTCCTTCTTAAATGCAGTTGTGTTAACATTGGCAAGATTATTTGAAATTACGTCTACATTCAACTGTTGAGCTGTCATTCCTGACGCAGCTGTCCATAATGCTCTCATCATATGTATTCATTCCCCTTTTTGTATTTTAAGTTACACTCCGCTTTTATGAGTGTCATCTCTCTATTACTTTACAGCCCCTACCTGGTTAACCGCAAGCTCCAGTGTCCCGTCAATGGCTTGAAGGGCTTTCTGGTTGGCTTCATATGCCCTCATAACATTTATCATATCCACCATTTCTTTAACCACATTCACATTTGACTGTTCCAAAAAGCCTTGCTGCACCTGTCCCGTAAATTCCCTCTCCTGCGTCTCGTCCGTCCTCGCAACAAGGTTTAAACCAACTTTCCGCAAAGTTGTTGTATCTGTAAATTCCCTTATGAGAAGCCTGTCAACAACTTCGCCGTTTTGAACGATTGTGCCGTCCCTTTCGACTGTAAAATCATCACTCGAAAGGTAAATATGACCGTTTTCTCCCAATACCGCATAACCGGCCATAGTCATAAGCCGGCCGTTTTCGTCCAATGTAAACGCTCCGTCCCTGGTGTAATATTCTCCCGCATTACCTTCTTCATCCAAAGCTTGCACTGTAAAAAACGCGGAATCCGAATCCTTAATCGCAAAGTCAAGCCTGTTTTCCGTACTTGTAAGCGCTCCCTGGTTGTAATATGTAAAAATCTCGCCTACATCACTGCTTAATTCCATAGTGCCTACTATTCCGGAAGGATTCAACCTGCTTCTCGTATCATTTATGCGTTTCGTCAGCATTTCCGGAAAGCTTTCAAAAATTACCGTATCTTTTTTAAACGCGTTTGTATTAACATTTGCCAGGTTGTTAGCTATTATATCCATTTTTTTGCTATTGGCCATCATGCTCCAGCCTGAGGTATATAAACCGCGTAACATTTGCTCGCTCTCCTTTATTTTCAGCTAATCAATATATCGGCTGGAAATTAAAAATACATTAATATAAAATGCAAAAAAAGACGTATACAATGATGCATACATCTTTTGCTTCTTCATTAATAAAATTCGGCTCTTTAATAAAATTTAAGTATAGTGTTTTCTGTATCTGTTCGACGTCATAGCGCTCTGCTCGATAGCTTCAATATTGTTTAACGCTTCTCCTGTACCAAGCGCAACACATGAAACCGCGTCTTCGGCAATAATAACATTTATGCCTGTCCTCTCCTGCAAGAGCTTGTCCAATCCGTATAAAAGGCTTCCACCGCCTGTCATGACAATTCCCCTGTCACTTATATCCGCTGCAAGTTCAGGAGGAGTCCTTTCAAGAACTGAGTGCACAGCCTCAACAATGCTTGAAATAGATTCTTCCAGTGCTTCCATCATCTCTGTGGAATTCACCGTAATAGTCATTGGCAGTCCGGAAACCAGGTTTCTTCCTCTTACCTCCATATAAACTTCCTGTACTCTCGGATATGCCGTTCCGACATTTATCTTGAGCTCTTCTGCAGTACGCTCCCCGATCATTAAGTTATGCTTCTTCCGCATATACCTTACAATGGCTTCATCAAACTTGTCACCGGCAATTTTTATTGAAGAACTTACTACAATCCCTCCAAGGGATATTACGGCTATATCGGTTGTTCCCCCACCGACATCTACAACCATGCTTCCGCAAGCCTTTGATATATCTATTCCTGCACCTATTGCCGCTGCAATAGGCTCCTCAATCAGGTATGTTTTTCTGGCACCTGCCTGCATGGCCGCATCTATTACAGCCCTTCTCTCAACCTCAGTAACACCGCTGGGAACACAAACCATTATCCTGGGCTTGAACATCCTGAAAGCTTTTTTGGCACAGACTTTATTTATAAAATATTTAAGCATCCTCTCTGTAATGTCATAATCAGATATTACTCCGTCCTTCAGCGGTCTTATTGCGACTATGTTGCCGGGTGTCCTGCCCAGCATGCGCCTGGCTTCTTCCCCTACGGCTAAAAGTTTATTCGTGTTTTTGTCTATTGCAACGACAGATGGCTCTCTCAGTACTATGCCCCTTCCTTTTATGTAAACCATAACAGTAGCTGTGCCCAGATCAATGCCGATATCCAAACCGAATCCCAAGAAATTCAACTCCTTTTATTATAAAAAATTACATAGAAATGTACATAATTATAATATCATATAATTATAATAATGCAAGAATTTTTGAAGTATTGCTGTATCGGCTTTTTCCCACACAGTCCGCCGGTTTTGCATCAGGACCCAGTTTTGTGGCATAGGTTCGGATTACCTTATATTAATCCGCTCTGCAATTGGAAGATACAAACCTGGGAAGCTTAAAGCGTCTGTAGGTTGAAAATGGTGATTCTGCATAGTATATCCGGCTTATGTAATCCCCTCCTATCCCCAGTGTCCAGAACATCGAAAGGGCGAACCCAAGGGTTCTCCCTTTCAGAAATCAATCTTTGTTTTTTGGGATGAAATTATGTCATCGCCAACTTCTTCCTTGAGTTTTTCAAATTTTGTACCGTTTTTGCTCCGGTATAAATCGTATCCCGATTTATCGCTATCTGCAAGGTAGAATGCGCTCGTTGTGGTGGTCATGACTTTATATACGTCATCTGCAATTTTTTTCTTTTTACCGCCGTTCATAGAATAATAGAGGGTGTACAATCCATTATTGTAATCAGCAAGATAAAGAGCGACGTTTCCGTCAGAGGTAATACACAGAGAGTCATCGCGAACATCATCGGCAATCTTTTTCGGCTTTGATGACCCTTTTCTTATGTAATAAAGCTCTTGAATGTAATTAACATAGTATACTTTTGAACCATCGGTGCTCACTACATATGACATAATGTCATCTGCTATTTCTTCTTCTGCTGCATCAATTTTGGCCAAATTTTTCCTGATTAATTTATCTCCGTCGTACAGGTAATAAAGTGTTTTTCCATCCTCTGAAAGCTGTACCTGCGTGCAGTTTGTTTCAATCGTCGTAGTTTCGGCTTTTTTGTTCAAATATTCCAATGAGTTGTTATCGGTCAGTAAAACTATATTGGATAAGTCTTCAAGCCCGTAAGCCACACTTGGTAAACTGTCTCCAAATAACTTGACGTACCGTGAGTTGGCGGGGGTAATTATTTCAATAATATCAGCATTTATTAATTTAACCTTTTCATCAGCATTTTTACATAAGTATGATTTTCCATCATAACTGAATATAGCTTGTGATAAATCACGGTTGAAATGAAAAAATATGTCATCTAAATCATTTGTTGAGGTACTAAACAGTTTGGTTTCCTTATTGCCTTTTTTAGCATAAACACTTGCATCCCAAGTATTATTATCATATTTGAAATAATACAAATACTGTCCCCCATTGGATAATGCGAAGCAAACAGTATTCTCCCCAAGTTTTTCAGGAGATTTGTTTCCCATTTTAATATAACCGTCTAATTCAAAATCAGCAGCACTTTTAATCTTCGTATAGGCAATGGATTTTCCGTCCGGGGACAATACAGCAAAAAAGCCGGCTTCATCTGTAATTTTTTCTTTTTTGCCTGAAGAAGTATCATATACATAAAGGGTAGCAGTACCTCCATCATCCGTCAAATACGCGATGGTGCTTCCATCAGCGGATAAAGTAAAAGAGTCCACATCCTCAGCCACTTCTTTTTTTTCATTGGTGGTTACAAACCAGAGAACGTGTTCATTGGTTAATATAGCCGCTTTGCTGCCATCCATACTATAAGCAACATTACTAATGTAGCTACAGGAATCTAATGAAAATGTGGCATTATTGTTTCCTGAAATATAAAAAGAGCCATCTGCTTTAAATATCGTGATAGAATCAGAGGCAAAGTAAAAATTACCGGGGCCGCCCGAAGTAAGAGTTAAAGCTATTAATATAATTGCTAGGGCAATTGCTGCCGGTATAATTACTTTCAATATGGATTTTGTTTTTGAGTCGGATTTCTGCGATAGTTGTCTATTTGGAACATCTTGCGCCAATTTATTGCCGCAATTGATACAAAAGTTTACTCCCGTTTCATTTTGTTGGCCGCATTTTTCGCAAAACATGAAGCTATCTTCCTCACTTAATTATTCAAGATTTAATAATTACCGTAAGATTTTAAATTCATATTTTTTTATAAAGAGTTGGGATTGGCAGTATTGCATTTAAATGATTATTTAACCTTTGTGCCGCATTTGCCACAGAAAATAGCATTTGCCGGCACAGTTTCACCACAATTGGTACATTTGTTTTCCGCCTCACTTCCTTGATCCTGTTCTTGTTTTTGATTTTCAACAGCAGCATTGTTAAATCCACAATTGCTGCAGTAAATAGCGGAATCATATATCTCTGCGCCGCAATTAACACATTTTTTAACTGCTTTTATTGCTTGGATCTGATTTTGATAATCACTGATTTTTTTCTTTGATTCTGTTACTGAAGCACATAGAGGAGCAAGTTTCTCATGGGGACAATCGTGGAATAATTCGTAGTATAACTCACCAATTTTGTTGTATAAGTTTTTTATATTATTCTCTTCGCTGTTTATACGCATGTTCAGCTTTGCGATTTCAGCAAGATCCTTTGTTTTCTTAGCAACATCCTTACCAGTGCTGGATAATTTATCACTTATTTTGTTGAAAAAAGACATTTAATACTCTACCCCTTTTATCATATTAAATATTTTAAATATTTCTACCAATAACCTTATCAATTGGTTTTACTGGTAATGAACCTTGGAAAAAAGCTTTAAAGCCCAAAACAATGATCAAAAGCTTTTCAAAATGTTGTTAACAAGGTAAGAGATTATAGTGCCTGAAAGTCGATTGCTTTAAGGAAAAAAAGCCGCATCCACTAGCTCAATGGACATCCTGTTTAGACTTTTGCATAACCCCCCTCCCATTCTCGACATATTTTTGAAAAATATACAAATTTAACAATATAGAACACACTTATTCAATTTTATATCATAAATTTCAACCATACAAGTATTTTAAATAAAATTTTAGGGAGGTTCGTTGTAAAATTGAATGCAACAGTAAGGTGATCATCATCGGGGACTTTTGCGCCATAAATTGGGCAAAAGCCTGGCCATCGTCAGGTGAAAGCCAATTTGCTGCAAAGTACTGGGTAATGAAGCTTCATATCAAAAGCAGGATTGTTAGGATCATATTTGAAAAATTGTTTGAAATACATTAAAATAGCAAGGAGTCGAAAATTCTAACTGGATTTTGAAATGACATCTTTTATTTCACTGGCTTTCACCAGTTACTTCCGCATTATGATGTAATAAAATTTTTCTGCAATCGAAAATTTTTTGTAAACCTTGACGTTATAATACAACCAGGTAATTCACAGGTAAACAAAAATACTTCCTTTAACGAGTATTTCCCCAATATATAATAAAAAGCCGGTTACCCGACTTTTATTCTGTTTCCTTGATATTTTGCCTTCGTTGCTTCCCCGCCCCTTATATGTCTTTCGGCCTTGTTTTCCTCCAGTATTACTCTTACTTTCTCGGCCAGGTCAGGCTTTATTTTAGATAACCTTTCAGTCACGTCCTTGTGTACTGTGCTTTTTGAAATTCCGAACTTTTTAGCCGCAGACCTGACAGTAGCCTTTTTCTCAATAATATAGTTTGCCAGCTCAATTGCCCTCTCTTCAATATATTCCTTCAATTCGAAAAACCCCCCCTCTTACAAGCCGTGCTATAAAAGATGCAATAATAATTTTGCATTGCGTGTCATAACCCTGAATTTGCCCAGAATTATCAATTCATGCATAAATCAGCCACAATGCAACAGTCTTACTATTTTCTGTGTTACTACAGTATATATATGCCTTGGAAATGTAGCTTATGAATAACTGCTTGATAAAATAACGAAAAAGGACATCCTTCCGCAACGTATTTCTGCGTTGCCGGAAGGATGTCCTTTTTCATTTTTAAGCCGGTATTTCACGCCACCCTACGTCATTTAATTGGCAGGTATGCTTTCGGATCAACTAATACATTATCTTTAAGTACTTCAAAGTGGAGGTGTGATTGCTCAGCTGATTCAAAAAGCGCTGTATCGCCTACACTTCCTATTATTTCTTCCTGTTTTACTTTTTGATTCGGGGTAACCATCTCATCGCTTGCCAGATTTGCGTAAACGGTTTTAAGTCCGTTCTGGTGGTCAATTATTATAGTGTATCCATAGCGCGGGTCTTTCTTTATTTCACTGACTACACCGTCTGCAACCGCTTTTACAGGAGTTCCTAAGGCTGCGGCAATATCAATCCCGTCATGGGTTCTCCACTCTTCAAGAGTCTTTGAGTAAACCAGCTTGTCCCTTGCATAATCAAATGTAATTTCACCTATTACCGGCATTATAAACTTCTGCTCTTTGGCTGTGGTGGTACTGTCCTTTTTGGTATCGCCGCTATTAGCATCGTTACTCTTCGGTTTTTCCTGTGTTGTAGTTTTACTTGCCACCTGGGTTGTTTTGTCCGGCGTTTTTGTTTCTGTTTCTTTCTTCTCTTCTTTCTCTACAGCTCCCTTGCTTTCATTTTCTTTTGCCTCCGCAGGCTGGGTTTCGGTACTGCCCGCTTCTTCAATTACTTCCTCCTGCTCCGTGGCAGCTGCTGGTGTGCCTACAAGCTCCTCCTCATATAGACCTTCTGCGATATCATCAGCATAGTAATCATACTCCGATTCATCTAATACCAATCCTTCATCCCCAAAATCATCTTCAGATGAAGTAGGATTATTCATGGTCACAAACACCGCTGTGGCGCCCACTATAGCTATGCAAAGAACCAGAACAATGTAAAACCCTTTTTTATCAAAGAATTCCAGAAAGCTCTTTTTGGTAATCTTTTTGTCCGAAAAAAGTTTTTTCATACTCTCATTATTCACCTCCATATAATATTGTTACCGCCTTTGGCAACAATATACATTGAGGTGGAAAAATATTTAAAAAAAGGCTTTACCAGTATTATTAAATATTTTCTTTTTGCTCATATTCACTTATTTTTGTGATCTCTACCCCTAAATAATAATATTTAATAATTTCTTCACAAGCGCCGCCCTTTTTGGCAAGGTAATTGGCCCCCCACTGGCTCATTCCTACACCATGGCCATGTCCGGTCGTTGTTATCTTTATATTGCCGTCGTCCACCTTTTCAATTGTAAATTTAGCTGACCTCAATGAAAGCAATTTTCTAACATCAGTACCTTTTAGATTAATATTTCCTATCCTTATATTCTTTACCCTTCCTCCTTCTGTGTAGTCGATTATTTCTATATCGCTGAACAGGTCTTTTTCATTGCATTCAATATCAGGGTACTCATTTTTTAAAATCGCAATCACATCTTCCGTCTTGAATACAGTTGAACATATATAGTTCGGACTCTCCTCATCGCCGTTGGTCGGCACGCTTCTTAAGTAATCAACCGGTTTTCCCTCCCATACATCTTCCACGTTCTCCGTTCTCCCGCAGCTGCTTGCATGGAATAAGGGGTTAATCACTTTGCCGTTGTATACAATTATCATGTCTTTCGTTTCTTTTACTGCTCTTTCAATCTTCCTCCAGTTGCTGTATGCAGTAAATATCCCCCAGTTCCGCATCGCATCTTCCTTTTTCTTCCATGCCTGACAATGAGCATGGTCCGTACATATATCGGCTCCCTTATGTACATCGTTCTTTGAGCCATATAATCCCTTGAGTCTTCCATAAACATATGTCCTTGCAGCAATGGCCTGCGCCTTGAGAGCTTCAAGTTCAAATTGCGCCGGCATTTCAGCGGCAACAACTCCTTTTACGTACTCCTCCAGGGGCATTTCCCTGACCTGGTCTTCAGAAGTTATATAGACATTGATTTTTACTTCTTCAACCGGTTTCTTATCCGGAATTGACGGATCACTTTCTTCAGAATAACCGCATCCCCTCACAATAATCAACGGTAATATGATGACAACCAGCACCATCAATAATGCATAATAGACAAAGTTTTTCATCATTGACCCCACTTACATTTAAGTATAAAAAGATAAAAAAGCATCAAACCGCATAAACGGCAGCGGATAACAGGCAATTAAACATTCTACTTAAATATATTCAGGGAAAAATTGTTTATTCATGGACATGGAAAAAGCCAGGAAACGGTTCTCCTGGCCCGCTTATTTTCATAGAGAAAGAGCCAAAGAAACTAAAATGGCTCTCCTATGTATATGTCCATGTCACTTTTCTTCTTCGTCTTCAACCCTATGTATTTTTGCTCCCAGTTGTCTCAATTTCTCATCAATATTGACATATCCCCTCTCAATGTGCTGGATGTCGGTTATTTCTGTAGTCCCCTCCGCTACCAGGCCTGCCAGTATCAAGGCAGCGCCGGCCCTAAGATCCGTAGCCTTCACCTGGGCTCCTGTCAACTTGCTGTTCCCTTCAACTATGGCGCTTCTTCCTTCAATTTTTATCTTTGCCCCCATCCTTTTTAACTCGCTGACATGCATAAACCTGTTTTCAAAGATGGTTTCTATAATCATGCTCGTACCTTCCGCCCTGCTCATCAGGGATGTCATCTGGGCCTGCATGTCAGTAGGAAAGCCCGGATATGGGTGGGTTTTAATGTCAATGGCTTTGAGTTTACTGTCAGAACTTACACGTATGCTTGTAAGTTCTTCGGATATCTCCACTCCTGCTTCACGAAGTTTTGCGCTTACGGGCTTCAAATGATCCGGCACTACATTGTCAATAACCACATCACCGCCTGTAATAGCCGCGGCAACCATAAAAGTTCCCGCTTCTATCCTATCAGGTATTATAGCGTGACGGGGTCCCTTTAAGCTGCTTACGCCGTTTATTTTTATAGTGTCAGTACCCGTTCCTTTGATATCAGCCCCCATAGCATTCAGAAATGTAGCCAGATCAACTATTTCCGGCTCCGTAGCCGCGTTTTCAATTATGGTCTGGCCTTCCGCAAGCACGGCAGCCATCATAAGATTTTCCGTAGCTCCGACGCTTGGAAAGTCAAGGTATATTTTATTGCCCTTTAACCTTCCGTTT
Source organism: Clostridiaceae bacterium (assembly GCA_012840535.1). Taxonomy (GTDB): domain Bacteria; phylum Bacillota; class Clostridia; order Acetivibrionales; family DUMB01; genus DULF01. Next base: position 3,447 of record DULF01000077.1, on the reverse strand, counting down.
ACCCTTGCTTCAATATATCCGTGGCCTTGCGTGATTTCCGCACCCATTAATGAAAATCCTTTTAAATGCAGGTCTACAGGTCTTGATCCAATTGCGCAGCCTCCGGGGAGGGAAACTTTTGCCATGCCTGTCCTCGCTAATAAAGGCCCCATAACAAGAAAAGAGGCCCTCATTTTGCTTACCAGTTCATACGGCGCTGTAGTGTTATATATATCATCAACGGAAATTTTCAACCTGTTTTGTTCAGGAAGAATTTCCACTTTTGAACCAAGTGATTTAACCAAATCACACATAATTTTAACATCGTTTAGATATGGCACATCCTCAATAATGCTCTGACCCTCAGCTAGAAGCGTTGCCGCTATAATAGGAAGTACGGAGTTCTTTGCCCCGCTTATCCTGACTTTTCCCTTTAATTCCGATCCTTCAGATATAATAAATTTGGCCATCTGGTTCTCCCTTTCCGTCTTTTGTCTTTAGTGCATGGATTGTTCTTTTACGTAAAGTTTTGAAAAAATTATCATTACAATAATAGCCAGAACTGCTGAAAAATAAGCTTTTCCCAAGCATATCCCCCTTTTAAACCCTGAAAACTCAATAAAATTATTGCCTTATTATCATAGGGATATACATGAAATATTTGTTCAACTCGCTCTCAAACTGCCTTAAAATAGCGATTTTTATTGAACTGTAATTTTTTGCACAGCTATACTTTATGTTCCAAGTTGCAAATAATTTTTTTATGTAAACAATATTATGTTGACAACATCCCCCCTGCCTGTTTTCCCAAATACTGCCTGGTTAATTAGACAATAAATAAGGGATATCCTCCAAAGAATATTTTTCTGCTGGAGGAGGAATATCCCTGATTATATACTTACATATTCATTTATAACTTATTTCACCGGTAAATACAAGTAATTTTTCTAACAATACCATCGCCTCAGCACGGGTGACCGGGTCCTTGGGTCCCAGAGTGTCACTGAAACGGCTGATTATTATGCCGTTTTCAATGGCAAACTTAACTTTTTGCAAAGCTCCTGGGCTTACTTCATTAATATCTTTGTACGATGTTATATTGCCGCCTGACGCAACCGCCTTCTCTCCGCTTTTTAACTCATACAGCCTTACAGTCATTGTAATAAGTTTTTCTCTGGTACATAATCTGTTGGCATTTCCTACATCCCCGGAAGATGCTATTCCGGACCTTACAGCCAGGATCATGTAGTCGTTGCCGTAATCATAGTCCATCATATCAAGCATAAACTTTACCGCTTCATCTACTGTAATAAAGCTATCAGGGTCAAACTTTCTCCCCGGTATGCTTTTTAGAGCATGGGCTGATGCAACGTTTTTTATTGACCTTGCTGCCCAGTGCTTCCCTATGTCATCATAGAAATTATCATCAAGTTCGGCCACCAAAATGTCTCCCGGTACCAAAACTTCAAAGCTCATATAACCCTGCCCGTTATCGCGGTCATAATACGCGGAAGCAACGGCCTTTTCCCATTCGGAACTTTCTTCGTTATAAATAAATCCGAAAGTTTGCCCGTCAGTATACCAGTACCTGTCGGTATATAAATATGTCACCTTAAGGGGCTTTTTGAACGCGCTTACTGTTACAGGATTCTCACCGTCAAGAGCAAATATTCTAAACCCTGTTGCCTTGGTCAACGGCTTGATGTTTTTTATTTGGCTGTCATATTCTGAACTCTCAAGTTCTATATTGATTTCAAAATTGAAATTCACATTTCCGTTTAACATTTTGCCAACCTTTTGCACATCCAGCATTTCCGGTCTTATTATAAAATGCCTTTGAGGAATGGCAATTATCAGGTTCTCTTTGAGCTTCGTCAACGCATTGAAAACCCTTGCAGCTATTAATATTTTAATTCTCTTTACATTTGCCGGTAAAACTTCAAGCCCAATTTTGTAGTCAAGCACATCATCGTTTTGAACATGTTCTATGAACCTGTCCGCATTTACGCCAATAATCCTGACAAACATTGTGTTATCAATAATTACCGGGTGCTTCTCAACAAAGTCTCCCGTAATAATATCCTCAACGTCTTCGTCGGCATCATAATCATCGGTGCTTCTTTTTGTCATAACAGATACCGTTCCGGTAGGTTTTGAGCGTAAATTTTTGGATGGATCATAAGCATATAACCTGGCGTAATACCTGTGATTTGACTTAAGGTTGTCCGCTTTATATTCGGACACCATCCCTGCGTTATACTCCTTGGAGTTTTCGAAATCCGGGTTTTCAGCAATCTCCAGTATATACTCAAGTCCCTCTTCCTGCACCCACTCATAAGTAATGCTGTTTTTTGTAATAGCGTCTTTTGATGTTTTTATACCAAATCCCTGGGGCGTATGAGGCGGAACGTCAGCCAAAGTCCTGGCTGAACATGGGTCGCTCCAGTCAGACTTCCTGCTTTCTCCCGAAGGGCTCACGTACTCCGCTCTTATCCGGAAATAGTAAATCGTATCTTTTTTGAGTCCTTCAACACGGTAATAATTCATGCCTTTCAGGTCAACAAGGATGCCTTCTGCCGCAGGGTTCATATTTTCAGACTCGCTGTAATCTATGTAATAGTTATAACCTTCTATGAAGTCCCATATCAAATCCACATAGGTATCCCCCACATTATTGACAAACAGGGCAGGTACCGTTGGTATTTCAACAGGATGCGAGTCGCTGGGGTTTGTAGTGACAATTACCGGGTCTGATGGCTCGGATTCCGCAATGTAGCTGTCTTCCTTCATCCTTACTGCTTTAACCCAGATAACATAGGTAGTGTTAGGCTTAAGTCCTGTAATCAGGATGTCTACATTCCTTCTTTCCTTTTTATCCGGATAGTTCAATGTAGGGTCCTCGGTTTCATCATTTGGGATGACAGGAAATCCTGCTATTTTTACCGGTTTGTATTTTGATTCGTCATATAAGTTCTGATAGTCCATTCCTTCCTCGTATTCAACGTAGTATACGTCTATTTTTACATCATTGCCATATTCAAGCATACGGTATTCATCCTTATGATCAGGCAGTTCCTCAGGAGTTATCGGATATGTCGGATCCGGATCCGAAGGGTCGTCCTTTTCGGTTTTCAAATACTCCCATTTATTAGTGTCAGGATTATATTTCTCATACCACTTCTTCTTTATCTGGACAACCGCAGTTGTATCAGTAACAACATATCTGCCCTCCGGCGTCTTTTTCAGTTTAAACGGCGGCTTTGGAGGAGTTACAGGCTGGCTGACATCTCCGTCGGAGGGGGTCACAATTACCTTTATGGCAGGCAAAGAACTGTAAGATACGTACGCCGGCACATCATCCACATATTCCAGGTAGCTTTTCCGCGCCTTAAGCATAAAATAGTACACAGATGTCTGATCAAGGCCCGTAACTGTACAGCTTATACCTGCTGCGCTTCCGCTGCTGTT
>DULF01000076.1 GCA_012840535.1 Clostridiaceae bacterium | reverse complement strand
ATGCCAGCATTACAAGGGGTGACTTCATACTGCTGTTGGTCAAAACACTTGGCTTGAATGTAGATTTTGAAGACAACTTTGATGATGTAAATGTTGATGACTACTACTATGAGGCTATTGGAATTGCAAAGAAACTCGGCATTGTCTTAGGTCAGGACAATAACCTGTTCAAACCAAGGGCTACCATCTCGAGACAGGATATGATGGTTATGGTGGAGAGAGCGTTAAGAAGGCTGAATATAGTAAGCAAAACTTCAACTATCACAGAAATCAATAAATTCAGTGATAAATATCAAATTGCTGAGTATGCAAAAGAAAGCATTGAAGCTCTGGTAAAAGCAGGGTTAATACAAGGTGACGGCACTCGGATTAATCCATTGGCCAATACCACCAGAGCAGAAACAGCGGTATTCCTGTATAGAATTTATAATAAATACTGGATTGAAAATTAACATATTTCTAATACAACTACTGCCAAGGTTCTTGATTTTTATAAAATCAAGAGCCCTGGCTTTATTTTTATGGTTCTGAAGATTCATAAATATCCTTTTTCCGATTTGAGCCTGAAATTATAGAAATAGTCAATTCCGAAGCAAAAGGTGTCCATTTTACTCTTTCACAGCACCGCTTACAGCACCGCTTATAATATATTTCTGCAAAAAGAGGTACATTATCAAAGTGGGAAGCAGAACGATTACGATTCCGGCGCATAATGCCGTCCAGTTGCTGGCCTGATCATTCTGAAAGGAGCTAAGTGAAATCGTTACTGTTCTCAGCTTTGTGCTGGGCATATACAGCATAGGTGTCAGAAAATCATTATATATATTCAAGGCTTTTATAATAGCCGCTGTTGCTATAGCCGGTTTCATTTGGGGCAGTATGATAGACCAGTAGATTCTGAAATAGGAAGCGCCGTCAATTCTTGCGCTCTCATCCAGGGAATACGGGATTTTTGCCAGATATTGCAGAAGCAGGTAGATGGAATACACATCAACGCCTCCGCTAAGTATGATTCCCGCCATACGGGTATTGAATGCACCAATCCTGGAAATAACCAAAAAAGTAGATACAGCTACCAGAGAAAAGGGGATGGTTATTGGTAATATAAACGCAAACAAAATTATCTTTTTCAATTTAAAACTGAATCTATTTAACGAGTAAGCTGTCATGGTACCCATGTTGAAAAGCAATACCAGCCCTGTCAAGGCTGGCAAACTTTTCACTTAAGCCAATAGAAACCAATAAACCGTATTCGTTGGCCAGTGACGTCCTGATATTCTCCAAAATGGATATTAAAGCTGGCTGGAAACTATTTTCGCTTGATGGATCTCCAATAAATAGAAATACCGCACCAGATTCCACCAAAGCTCCCAGAGCATCAACTTCTATTTCCGCACCATCAAGGTATCTGTCAACCACCATCATGATTATGCCGGGATCAGGGACAGTAATGAAGGTGCTGTTATTGGGATTATGTTGGTTAATGGAGAAAAAGGCCATGTAATATAATCCGGAACCTTTGATTCCATATTCTGATAATCTTCTTTCAATGTATTCGGTATTCTTCCCATTTCCTTTAATCAAATCAAGCAGGGCTTTTTCCTTTAATGCCGCCAGGCTTTCATTAATTCTCTTACTGAAAAGAAGCATCTGGCGCTTGTTCTCTTTCTCCTTATCCAGGTCATTCTTAATCTTATTAATCAATTCCAAAAGGTCATCATTTTCCACCGGCTTTAAAAGGTAGTCTGCAGCTCCATATTTCATGGTATTCCTGATGTATGAATACTCATCGTATCCACTTATAATAATCACCTTTATACAGTCAAATAGCTCTTTAACCCTTTTGACCAGTTCGACTCCGTCCATTACCGGCATTTTTATATCGGTTATCAGCAAGTCCGGCTGCATACTCTTTATATCTTCCAGTACCTGCAAACCATTATGGCCTACACCGATAACTTTACCGAAAGGACAGCCTTCTTCAATTATTTTTTTTAAGCCTTCTACAAGAATAATGTCATCGTCTGCAATATATATTTTCATAACATTTATCACCCGCAGAGATAGTCGGTAGAAAATTACTATTTATCTATATTTTAGCGAAAGTTTCGCCATTTGGCAATTTTTTTTAACTTTTTAATTTGATATAGTATAATAAACATATAAAAAGTTTCAGAAAAGGGTGGAACTTATATGAACTTTAGCCGCAAAAGAATAAAACATATCTTACGGCGACTTCTGATTAAAATAAAAAGGGCTCCCCCCTTTCCCAAGCTTATATTTATCTTCAGTTTTTTTGTACTTCTGTTATCCCTCATGTTTTATGCAAATTTTCTTTATTTCTCAAAGGATAAAACAAAGACTGCGTTAGATATATTGCAGCAGACAAATGCGAAAGCCATTAAAGATATCGACTTTTTTATAACTGAAATGGAAAACCGCACCATTTTGCCAGACATGTTACTGAGTGAAACTGGTACAGAATTTGAAGAAGAACTTGAATATTTCAACCAGACAAATGTACTGACTCCAGGTTTACACCGTACAGCACTGCGTGCTTTTGACCAAATTCGAGGCTATAATCTGTACAGCTACAAAAAACAGCCTGACTACCTTCACTCGGCTTTTATTTATAATCTCAACGGATTTTGCGATTACAAGCTATACATAGGCAATTCCTTTTCATATACACCCTTAGGTAATAAGAGTGAGGAAGGGTGGTTTCAAAAATGTCTGGATGCCTTTGGTGAGCCGGTAATCATAGGGACCCGCGCATTCCCTGAAGTAACAGGACCCGATGGAAAATGGGGAAATGTTTTTTCAGTAGCACGCGGAATTGTCAATGTCAATGGCGGAAAATTGCTGGGTGTTTTTCTTGTTAATGCCAATACCGACTATTTCAGGGATATTTGCTCAAGCATTCAGTTTTCCAAGAATCAGAGTTTTTTAATTGTAGACTCCGAAGGAGGTGTTTTATATTCCACCTCTGAATTCCCAAATTATCGGAATGAATTATTATCCCTGGTAAAGACCTCAACCAGCAACTGGTTCTATAAGGAAATAAACGATGTAAACTCACTTGTCAGCTTTGATTCTTCCAAATTCTCAGGAATTACCTTAATTAATATGATTGCCCTTGATGAGTTCAACAAGGACTTGAATACAATGAAAAAAACAACCTTTTTGGTTGCAATAATCATCATTGTCATCTCATTTATTTTTGTATTTCTGTTTTCCAGGCATATGGTGAAGCCTTTGAAAAGGCTGGTGGTTTTGATGAAGCTTTTTGAAAAAGGTGATTTTGATGTGAGAATCAACATCGCTACATACGATGAAGTCGGAATCCTTGCAAGAACCTTCAATAATATGTCTAAAAGGATTAAGAAGCTGGTTCAGGAAGTCTATATCGATAAAATCAAACAAAAGGAGCTTGAACTTCAGATGCTGCAGAACCAGATAAACCCACACTTTTTATACAACACACTTGATTCCATCCATATGATGGCCGAACTGAACAACGATATGGAAACCTCCAAAATGGCAAGAGTCCTGGGAAGAATATTAAGATACAGCATTAGCAACAGTAATGCTTACGTGACGGTAAGGGAAGAGCTCAATCATTTGCAGGATTATATAGCCTTACATCAAGTTAGGTTTGCACACATTTTTTCAATCAAAGTAAATTGCGACCCGGATATACTTGATGTTCCAATTATAAAGCTGTTCCTGCAGCCCATAGTCGAAAATGCAATAAACCATGGACTAAAAGGAAGGTCCAGTAATGGAATCATTGAGATATTTGGGTATAGAGACGGAATAAATATTGCTTTTGAAATTAACGATAATGGAATAGGGATGAATGAGGAACAAACCAGTCGGCTTAATGGCTATATAAATGGTCTGAACAATGATTTCAGCAGCATTGGGTTGAAAAATGTCAATAAGAGAATAAAACTGCATTATGGGGATAAATACGGTATTGAGATTTTCAGTACTCCTGGCATGGGTACAAAAGTGAAAGTAACGATCCCCTATCCTTCCCCTTGTCTCTCCTAAACAGAGACCAACAGCTCATTTACTGCACAAAAAGCTACCGAGCTTGTACAACATTTTAGTGCTAAATGATATAATAGAATAAATATTGCATATTTGGAGGTAATAAGGTGAAAACAGCTATTATAGGCAATTGTAAAGTTGTAATAAAATATAATTTACATGAGAGTTTAGCCTAGTAGCTGTTGACCACTTATAAGAAGAATTGATGAATATATGTTTAAATGACTATTATAATGAATATAAATACCGGTATAAAAGCCCATCTCAACTTGCGAGAGTTATCACAGAGAGATGGGTAGAAGATAATATGTATTGTCCATTCTGCTCTGCCAGTAATTTAAAACCTTATAATAATAATTATCCTGTAGCTGACTTTTATTGCAATCAATGTAAAGAAGAATTCCAATTAAAATCGAAAAAGAATAACATTGGCAAAACAATACCTGATGGGGACTATTATAAAATGATAGAGGCAGTTAATAGTAACAAAGTTCCTAACTTCTTTTTCTTAGCTTATTCCCATAATATTGACTATATTGAAAATTTATTGATAGTGCCTAATCAGTTTATTGTACCTAATGTAATAAACAGAAGAACCCCATTATCAGCAACAGCAAGACGTGCAGGTTGGACAGGCTGTAGTATAAAGCTGGATTATATCTCAAACCAGGGTAAAATTTATGCTATACGAGAAAGGAAAATAATAAGTAAAAGCCAAGTTGTTAATAATGTACTTTCAATAAGCTTTTTTAGGGAAATCAAGAACTTAGATACAAGAGGATGGATTAATGATGTCCTTTTGGTTATCTCACATATAAATAAGGAGATTTTCACATTGAAAGACGTTTACAAGTATAAGGATTTCTTTAAGAAAATGCATCCCAATAACAATAATATTGAAGCCAAAATAAGGCAACAACTACAAATACTAAGGGATAATAATTTTATAGAGTTTATAGGGAGAGGGGTGTATAAAAAGAATGAAATATAATTATATCTTTCTTACAACTGAAGGTTATACATATCAACCAGATTCCTTGAACAATGAGCCTGATATTGAAAATATGCAAGTAATTGGGTTTGCGTCTGGCGAAAGTGCTGAGGAAGCTTTTAAAAGCTTGATAAGTGAAAACAAGTACCTAATTGAGACATCGTTTAATGAAGTTATTTGCTATAAGCTTGATAATGAATACGAAAAAACCAGGCAAGTTTTTTTATTAAAGAACATGTGCAAGAAACGTGAATGAAGAAGCATACAAGCACTCCTCGCAATTTTTTTCATTTCTTGATTAATTCCTTCAAATAGTGTTATAATTCCTATAATAACTGTATTTTGTTGGCACAAAATACCAATGTTGCAAAGTAAGAAGGTATTATTATGCAGATAAACGCAAGCCTTACAAAGCCCATTTCGGAAGTCAAATATCTTACGGCGGAAAATTGCTGGAGGTATAGGGCTATTTTGAGGTTCTTTTATCTCCAGTATGAAAAGATTAAATATTGGATGTACAAGGAAGAGGTTTTTGAGGAACTTAAGAAACATCCATACTTCGAAAACTATACAATGGAGCTCTGCCAGCAGGACTTAGCTGCCCTGGTGGAGTGGGGCAATCTTGTACCTGTGCAGGACACTTCCAGGGCATCTACTGTTGAGGAATTCAAGAACAAGCAGTTCAGGTACCAGCTTTCGGAATATGGTGTCGAAATAGAAAGGCTCACATTAAGGCTAGAAAATTTATTTGTCGAAGGAGCTTCCTTAGAGCCAACCCTTCTTGAAAGGATAAGAGACTTAGTTTTAAAAATAAATGAAATGGCTTCTGCAGATGCAAAAACGGCAGGCGTTTGGTGGAGGGACCTTAATAACGATTTTAAAAGGCTTAACCAGAATTACCAGGACTATGTCCGGAGCTTTTACAGCCAGAAAGCCGAAGAGTTGATGAAAGCAAGGGAATTCATTTCATATAAGGACACACTTATTGATTACCTGCGGGAGTTTGTAAAGGAATTACAAAGAAATGTCCATGTCATTGAAGATACTTTAAGGAAAACAGATGAGAGCGCAATAGATAAATTAATCGGAAAAATCCTGGAATATGAAAAGTCCATACCCAGGCTGGAAACAGAGTTTTCCGAAGATATGGTGCTTGAAAATATAAAAGGCAGATGGGTGAATTTCAAGGATTGGTTTCTGGGCTCACCGTCCCGGGAGAGTGAAGCATCCAGAATATTTGACATTACAAATGAAATTATTCGTAAGATAACACGCTATGCAGCGCAGATTGCCGAAACAAGGAATACTACCGCAAACCGTAAGGAGGAATACAGGAAATTGTGTGAGATGTTTCTGGCCTGTAAGGATATAGATGAGGCCCATAAGCTTTCTGCGGTAGCTTTCGGATTGTTTAACACAAAGCATATCAAAGGAGATTTTATCCGCAGAACGGAAAGTATGAACAGCAGCGTCTATGATGAAGAACCATATAGCATAGCTATAAGGCCAAGAACAAGGTATTACAAGGAAAAGAGTGTAAGAAGCGCTATTGAGTACAAGACAGATAAGAAAAGGAAAATGCTTGAGGAATACATAAAAAACATGGAGCAGGAAAAAAGGATACTTGACAGCTATATAAAAGATGGTGAAATACGTATCTCAGAGCTTCCTTTTATTGAGCGCCATGTTAGAATCACACTGCTTAAATGGATATCAAAGGCATGCGCATCGCAGAACAGGACGGCAAAAACCGACGATGGAAGGGTATTCAAGCTTTTGGAGCCTGCTGATAATAAACGGTGTGTACTTAAGAGCGAGGATGGAGAACTGGACATGCCGGCATACGTTCTGGTGTTTAATTAAGACCAAATCAGATGAAAATATACGAAAATGGAGAGTTGAGTTGTGAAAGAACTTGAAATCTTGCTTGAAAACTTCTGGATAATAAAAGAAAAAGACCCGGAGCTGTACCATATGGTAAAGGATGCAACTCCAAAGTTCAAGGACTTTGTGGAAGAGAAACTGGGCTATAAAATCATAGTAAATGCTTATATGATAAAGCTGGAAAAGCTTCCGGGCAAGGCGGAGAGCTGGATGGGCATACAACAGTTTACAAGCGCGATGGAATATGCCTTTTTTTGTATTCTTTTGATGTTCCTGGAGGACCGCGGTGCGAATGACCAGTTTGTTTTGTCGCAGATTACGGAATATATTCAGGCTGTATATCCGGGAGAAGTGAAAGTGGATTGGACTCTTTTCAGCCACAGGAAATCACTGGTAAAGGTGCTTAAATTTGCAACGGAAATAGGCCTTATAAATGTTGATGACGGAAATGAACAAAAATTCATGGAATCGGTTGAAACAGAAGTGCTATATGAAAGTACGGGGCTTTCAAGGTATTTTGTCCGCAACTTCACAGGCAACATCCTTAATT
>DULF01000075.1 GCA_012840535.1 Clostridiaceae bacterium | reverse complement strand
GAAAGAATAATAAACTGGTGTCCGAAGTGTAATACATCAATATCCGATGCAGAGGTTGAATATGAGGAAAAGGAAGGCAATTTCTGGCATATCAAGTATCCTGTTAAAGACAGCGATGAATATATTGTCGTAGCTACCACAAGACCTGAAACAATGCTTGGCGATACTGCGGTTGCAGTACATCCTGAGGACGAAAGGTACAAACACATGGTTGGCAAGACAGTTATTCTGCCGCTTATGAACAGAGAAATACCTATTATTGCCGATGAGTATGTTGATAAAGAATTTGGCACAGGCGCGGTTAAAATTACACCTGCACATGACCCCAACGACTTTGAAGTAGGCTTAAGGCATAACCTGGAACAGATCCGTGTAATGAATGATGATGCTACAATGAACGAGCATGCCAAACAGTACCAGGGAATGGACAGGTATGAAGCCAGAAAGCAGATTGTCGAAGACCTTAAGGAACTGGGCCTGCTGTTAAAAATTGAGGGACATACTCATAATGTCGGCACATGCTATAGATGCAATACAGTTATCGAACCGCTCATATCGAAACAGTGGTTTGTTCGCATGAAGCCTCTCGCCGGGCCTGCAATCGAGGTTGTAAAGAACGGAACTATAAAATTCGTACCGGAAAGGTTTGCCAAAATTTATTTCAATTGGATGGAAAATATCCAGGATTGGTGCATATCCAGGCAGCTTTGGTGGGGACACAGGATACCTGCTTACTATTGCCAGGAATGCGGTAACATGGAGGTTGCCGCTGAGGCGCCTGCTGCATGTCCGAAGTGCGGAAGCTCCAAAATTGAGCAGGATCCCGATACTCTGGATACATGGTTCAGTTCTGCATTATGGCCTTTCTCAACTCTCGGCTGGCCAGAAGAGACTGAAGACCTGAAGTATTTCTATCCTACAGACGTGCTTGTAACAGGTTATGATATTATATTCTTCTGGGTTGCAAGGATGATTTTCTCAGCCATGGAGCAAATGGGAAGAGAGCCTTTCAAGTATGTTTTCATACATGGCATAGTCAGAGATGCGCTTGGAAGGAAAATGAGCAAGTCGCTCGGGAACGGAATTGACCCTCTTGAAGTAATTGATAAATATGGCACGGATGCTTTACGCTTTGCACTTACAATAGGCAACTCACCGGGTAACGATTTAAGGTTCTCTTATGAAAAAGTTGAGTCCAGCAGGAACTTTGCCAATAAGATATGGAATGCATCAAGGTTTGTTCTGATGAACTTTGACGACGATATAGATTTTTCTAAGGTGGATTCAGGCAAGTTCACTGTTGCTGACAGGTGGATACTGAGCAGAATTAACAGTATTGTCAAAGAAGTAACTGAAAACATGGAGAAGTTTGAGATAGGAATCGCCCTCCAGAAATTGTACGAATTCATATGGGAGGAATTCTGCGACTGGTATATTGAACTTGTCAAGCCAAGATTATATGACAAGGAAAGCGATACAAGGCTTGAAGCCCAGTATGTATTGAATTATGTACTGGGTACGGCTATGAAGCTTTTGCATCCCTTTATGCCGTTTATTACGGAAGAGATATACCAGCATCTTATCGGAAGCGATGAAAGCATAATGATTTCAAATTGGCCTGAATACAAGAAAGAATATAACTTCCCTGAAGATGAGGAAAAGATGGCATTGATTATGAATGCAATCAAGAGTATAAGAAATATCAGGGCAGAAATGAATGTTCCTCCGTCAAGGAAGGCGAAGGTAATTTTTGTTGCAGGCGATGAGAACAAAAAAAGCGTATTGTCTCAGGCGGAGAGCTTCGTTCAAAGGCTTGCAGGGGCATCAGATGTAGTAATAAAACTTGACAGGGAGGGTATACCGTCAAATGCCATGTCCTCAATAATAGCCGGTGCTGAAATATATATTCCACTGGAAGATTTAATAGACATAGATAAAGAAATTGAAAGGCTGGAGAAAGAAAAGGCAAACCTGGAAAAGGAACTTGAGAGGGTTAACAATAAACTTGGAAACCAGGGATTTATTACAAAGGCTCCTGCAAAAGTTGTCGAGGAGGAAAGGGAAAAGAAAAAGAAGTATCAGGAAATGTACAACAAGGTGATAGAGAGGCTCGAGGGGTTGAAAAAACAAGCCCATTTGAGAAATTAGCGATATGATGCCATAACTGGAGTCTAAAGGGATGATATTACAGCATTTGGCGGAATAATGCACGCCGCGGAAATTTTGTCTGGCGACGAAGCGCACATATGCAATTATACCATGAATTTTATTAAATTCATGGTATAATATTTGTATACTATTCTAAACAGGTGATTGTATGAGTTTTGGATTTGTCAGGGTTGCAGCAGCTGTCCCGCGGATTAAAGTGGCTGATTGTGAGTATAATGCGGCTAACATAATAAATATAATAAGAAAGGCTGAGGCAAAGGGAATACAGATAATTGTCTTTCCAGAGCTTTCTATAACTGCATATACATGCGGAGACCTTTTCCATCAGGAAGCCTTGCTTAAGGGGGCAGAAGCCCAGCTTTCCAATATACTTGAAAGCACAAAGGATACAAGTTTATTTGCGGTATTAGGAATGCCGGTATATTCTGACAATCAGCTGTTCAACTGCGGAGTGGCAATTCAAGGCGGGAAAATACTGGGTGTTGTTCCGAAAACGTATTTGCCGGGATACAATGAGTTTTATGAAGAAAGGTGGTTCGCTACAGGACAGAAGGCTTCCAGCGATACTGTCTTTCTATGCGGACAGCAGGTGCCGTTTGGTTCAGACCTGCTTTTTGAAGCGGACCCTGACAGCAGAGTATGTCTGGGAATTGAAATATGCGAGGATTTGTGGGCGCCGATATCGCCAAGTTCATACCAGGCGGTATCAGGCGCTACTGTTCTTTTAAACCTTTCCGCCAGCAATGATATAGTGGGCAAATGTATATACCGCAGGGAGTTAGCAAGAAACCAGTCCGCTAAATGTATCGCCGCTTATATATATTCTTCAAGCGGAATTGATGAATCAACCACCGATGTTGTGTTTGGAGGGCATGCCCTTATATGTGAAAACGGAGAAATTATTGCTGAGTCCGAGAGATTTATAAGGGATGAGCAACTGATATATACGGAAATAGATGTTGAGAGGCTTGTAAATGACAGGTTTAAGAACACTGTTTTTATGGAAGGGCCTGAAAGGAAAAAGTTCAGAAAAATAGTATTTAAGTTAAATGAATTAAAAGATGTGGAGTCGGGAAACATTGCCCGGTATATAAACCCGCATCCTTTTGTGCCTTCCGATGAAAGCGTCAGGAACGAAAGGTGCAGGGAGATTTTTGCCATTCAAACTGCCGGCCTTGCCAAGAGGCTTGAACATACAGGTACGAAGCACGCTGTTATCGGGATTTCAGGTGGCCTGGATTCTACACTTGCTTTGCTTGTAACAGCTAAAACTTTTGACTTGCTGGATTTTTCCAGAAAAAATATCATAGCCATAACCATGCCGGGATTTGGCACTACGGATGAGACCTATAAGAATGCTCACAAGCTTATGGAATCATTAAATGTGTCAATAAGGGAGATAAATATCAAGGAAGCATGCTTGCAGCACTTTCGTGACATTGGACATGATGTTGACGTACATGATGTGACATATGAGAATGTACAGGCACGCGAGCGTACACAGATTCTTATGGATGTTGCAAACAAAGTCGGCGGGTTGGTTATCGGAACAGGCGATCTATCAGAGATGGCACTGGGCTGGTCCACTTATAACGGCGACCATATGTCCATGTACTCTGTAAACTGCGGGATACCAAAGACCTTAGTGAGATACCTTGTTAAATGGGCGGTGGACAATGTTGCGGACAAAAGCACCGCAGAAGTACTGCGCAGAATTCTTGAGACGCCTATAACTCCTGAATTGCTTCCACCTGGTAAAGGCGGGAAAATAAATCAGAAAACTGAAGAAATAATAGGGCCGTATGAATTGCATGATTTCTTCCTTTACCATATGGTACGGTACGGCGCTCCTCCAAAAAAGATCCTATTCCTTGCATCTTATGCTTTCAGGGATAAATATTCGAAAGATACAATAAAGAAATGGCTCAAGGTATTTTACAAAAGGTTTTTCAGTCAGCAGTTCAAGCGCTCGTGCATTCCGGACGGTCCCAAGGTAGGCACAATAAGCCTGTCTCCAAGGGGAGACTGGCGTATGCCAAGTGATGCGGAATCCAGGTTGTGGATAAGGGAGCTTGAAGGGTAATCTTTTGCAATCAGCGCAAAAAGTAGTTTATTTTGAGGTTTGTACTATTAAATGATATTTTTACGGGCATATTATGGGGGTACTTTATGTATCTGGAAGGTTTTCATGAGAAGAATATATTTGAAGGAAGCTGCCCGTTCAGGGTTTTTGTAAACTCATCATACGAGTTCGAGTATCCCCCGCATTGGCATAATGCCATAGAACTTATCTATGCCATGAAAAACGGATACCAGGTAAATGTTAATGGTGTAAACATCTTTATGGATGAAAGCGATATTCTTATTATCGCAGGAGGAGATATACACGGATTTACTGCTGATAAAACCGGCAACGACGGGAAAATAGTTTTCATCCAATTTAATGTACCAAGCCTTGATTGTTTAAATCATATAAAAAACCTGATATGGGCTTTAGCTTGTACCAGAGTGATTTCCCGCAAAAATAACAAATTTGTGCATGATGAAATTGAACAGCTCATCCTTAAAATAGTGGCTGAACATAAGAGGAAAGACACTGCATATGAAATGGCAATTAACGCTAGAATATTTGATATTCTTGTAGTGTTGGTCCGCAATTTTTTAGAAAGTGCTGATACAGATGGTATTAAGGAAACGGATAGTATAAGAAAGAATAGAAAAAGAATAACCAGTCTTGAAAAAATAAACAAGGTATTTCAGTATATTGAGGAAAATTACCAGGAGAATATTACGTTGCATGATGTATCAAAGGCTGTAGGTTTCAGTAAATATTATATTTCAAGGCTGTTCAATAATATAGCTGAAAAAAGCTTTAGCGCTTATCTTAATAGTTTCAGAATAAAGAAAGCTGAAAAACTCATCATGAACAGTAGTTTTACAATTACAGAGATTGCCCACTCAGTCGGATTTAACAGCACGGGTACTTTTTACAGGGTTTTCAGGCAGATTAAAGGCTGTTCGCCTAGTGAATACAGGAAAATGCTTGTATAATAAGCAAAATGTTTGCATGGAAAATTCCGAAATAAACTCACTGAAAAACTGAACAGTGCAAAAAATGTTTGCATTTCTGCAATAAATGAGATGTTTTTCCTACTTATGTAAAATATAATTTTTTATAAAGAAGCCGGTGATACCAAGCTTCGTTATTAATCAAGAAACTGGAGGTAATAAAATGCCTGATATTCCTGCTTACAAGAATGAAGAGCTTTCATTCGAAGAAAGAGCGAAAGACCTTGTTTCCAGAATGACGTTGGAAGAAAAGGTTTCACAGATGATTTACAATTCTCCAGCTATTCCAAGATTAGGGATACCATCGTACAACTGGTGGAACGAGGCGCTTCATGGTGTAGCCCGTGCGGGAACGGCCACTATGTTTCCACAAGCCATTGGACTTGCAGCCACATTTGATGAAAACCTGGTTTATAAGGTGGCGGAGGTAATATCAACCGAGGCGAGGGCAAAATTCCATGAGTTTCAACGTAAAAATGATCATGGAATTTACAAGGGATTGACTTTCTGGTCACCCAATATCAACATATTCAGGGATCCCAGATGGGGAAGGGGACAGGAAACCTATGGAGAGGACCCTTATTTGACCGGAAGGCTCGGAGTGGCTTTTATAAAGGGAATTCAGGGCAACGATGAAAAATATCTTAAAGCCGCTGCCTGCGCCAAGCATTTTGCTGTACACAGCGGACCTGAAAGCGAAAGGCACAGCTTCAATGCGGTAGTATCCAAAAAAGATTTGCGTGAGACATACCTTTCTGCATTCAGTGAATGTGTAAAAGAAGCAAAAGTTGAAGCTGTGATGGGTGCCTATAACAGGGTCAATGGCGAGCCTTGCTGTGGCAGTGAAACCCTTCTTAAGAAAATACTGAGGGAAGAATGGGGATTTAAAGGCCATGTAGTTTCAGATTGCTGGGCTATTTGCGATTTCCACCAGCACCATAAGGTTACAGATTCGCCTCATGAGTCCGCCGCCCTTGCATTAAAAAACGGCTGCGACTTAAATTGCGGGAATACCTATCCCAAACTCCTGCTCGCCTATAAGGAAGGACTTATAACTGAAGAAATGATAGACGAAGCAGTGACAAGGTTAATGGTAACAAGAATGAAATTAGGTTTGTTTGATGACCCGTCAAAAGTTCCTTATACATCAATTCCATTTGAAGTATGTGACTGTGACGAGCATAGAAAACTTGCCCTTGAAGCTTCAAAAAAATCCCTTGTATTATTGAAAAATCAAAACAATATTCTTCCGTTGGACAGAAATAAAATCAAATCCATAGCCGTAATCGGACCCAATGCCGACAGCATAAGTGTACTGAAAGGAAATTACTATGGGACCGCATCAAGGTATATAACAGTTCTTGAAGGAATTCATGAAGCGGTAAATGAGAGGACAAGAGTTTACTATGCGGAAGGTTGCCACCTTTACAAGGATAAGGTGCAAGGACTTGCAGAGCCAAAGGACAGATTTGCCGAAGCAATATCTGCAGCAGAACGTGCAGACGTGGTAATCATGTGCCTTGGTCTTGATCCAGGTATTGAAGGAGAGGAAGGGGACGCCTCCAACGAATACAGTAACGGAGATAAAAAAGACCTGAATCTGCCAGGCCTTCAACAGGAGCTTCTTGAAGCGGTGCATGCCGTGGGCAAGCCCGTTATACTTGTACTCCTTTCCGGAAGCGCGCTGGCTGTTTCATGGGCTGATGAGAATATACCTGCCATTATTCAGGCGTGGTATCCCGGAGCTGAAGGTGGAAGAGCGGTTGCAGGCCTGATATTTGGAGATTTCTGTCCGTCCGGAAAGCTTCCTGTAACCTTCTACAGGACAACGGAAGAACTTCCCGATTTCAGGGATTATTCCATGAAGAACAGGACTTACAGGTACATGCAAAATGAAGCCCTTTACCCGTTTGGTTATGGTTTAAGTTATACGAAATTTGAGTATGGAGAAATAAAGATTTCTTCTGACAGAATAAATGCGGGAGATAATATAGAATGCACTGTTACAGTAAAAAATGCCGGGAACTGGGAAGCAGAGGAAACCGTGCAACTGTATCTCAGGGATGTTGAGGCCAGTGTGGAGGTTCCCAGGTGGCAGTTAAGAGGAGTACGAAAGGTAACTCTTAAGCCGGGTGAGGAAAAAGAGGCAAGTTTTCTGCTGACTCCCAAAGATATGTCTTTGATAGATAATGACGGAAAACGGATACTTGAGCCTGGTGTGTTTGAAGTGTTTATAGGCGGAAGCCAGCCGGATAAAAGAAGCCTGGCACTTACCGGAACACCTGTTAAAAAGGCTGAATTTGAGGTTTAGGAGAAGCAATGGAACTGGAGTATTAGAAAAATTCAATATAAAATATAAAAGAAGGACTTGTTCCAATGTCCTTCTTTTATTTATGCAAACTTTGTCTCAGATTAAAACCGTGCCATTATTTAGAAACAGCACAACTTGCTTTTACTTTACTTCACTTTTAACTTGAAAGTCTTAATTTCAAATGGCCTGATGTTAAAAGAGAAAGTATTTTCTCCATGCTCAATTTCCTGTATATTGTTTTCCATAAGGTCGCATTCCCATACAACGGAAATCCTGCTATTGAATGTCAGATTAACCTGGCTTCTTCTGTTGTAACATTCATAAAGCCTGATAATGATATCATCCGAATCTTCCGCTTTTTTAACTGTTTCAATGATTACATTATCCTTATCCACTTTTACCATTGAAAATTCTTTCGGCAGGCTTCCGGCATGTTTATCCTCAACCCATGCATACATGGGACAGTTAAGCGAATATGCCATTTGTACTGTTCCAGCTGCTTTGAAATTGCCTGCGTGCGGGTATAAGGAGTATGTGAATTCATGTATTTCCCTGTCGGCATCAACATTTGGCTCCTTTGCTGATTTAAGCAGTGTAAGCCTCATGACGCCGTCTTTTATGTCATAACCGTATTTGCAGTCATTCATCAGGCTTACTCCATAGCCATCTTCAGACAGGTCCGCCCATTTATGGGCACAAACCTCAAATCTTGCATAATCCCAGCTTGTATTCCAATGAGTGGACCTTTCCACATTGCCGTATTGAATTTCATAAACAGCTTTATCAGAATTGATGTCTACAGGGAATGCGGCCTTTAAAAGAACCTGGGTTTCTTTCCAGTCGATTACCGTATTGAAATCAATCCTGGGTATATCATTGTATATGGATATTTTCTGGGTTATCAGCGAGTCGGAGAATTTCCTTGATATTCTGACCGTTGTTCTTACATCGCCGCGTTCAATAATTTCAACATTGTCAACGTTTGTTACTTCCCACATCTTTTCCTGATAATAAATGTTAATATCCCATGCATCGTAATTGTGAGGCTTGTCTTCAAAAGCCTGCAGGACATTTGCCTTTTCTTCGGGCTTTAATACTTCCCGGTTATTCTCCTTATCAAAAATTGAGGAAATGTTCATGTTATCATCAAAGCTGATTTTGAAATATCTGTTTTCCAATACCTTATTATTAAAGAAGTTCTGTGTATCCTCCGTAGTTTTGGCTTCAGTTTTCCTGATTTCAAAAGATTTATAGCCTTTTGAAGGTACAGCGGAAGCAAAGAAAACGACTTTTCCGTCGCTGGTTAGCTGTGATGGGAGAATGTTGCCGTCAGAGTCTATTATTTCAGCATTTTCATATCCTTCAGGCAGTTCAAATTCAACAATATCGTTTCTTTCAAAACCCAGCTGATTGAAGACTATTACTGAAGGAGCATCAAGGGCTATTTCTCCTGATATGCTTCCAAAGGATGCATTTAATATTTCCTGTCCGCTCTTCAATATTTCCAGATACTGTATCTTAGAATCTTCATACACCTCTTTAATAGAAGAGCCTGGCAGTATGTCATGGAACTGGTTCAGAAGAATTATCTCCCAGCCTTGATTCAGTTTTTCCTGCGGGTAGCTTGATGAGCTTACCAGAAGGCTGTTTACAACGGAAAATAACTCAGCGGCCTGGTACATTAACTCGCTTTTGCGATTGAATTTTTTGTTCCTTGCCATTGAGGTATATGTGCCCCTGTGGTATTCAAGATATAATTCACCGACCCATTTTGGCAGCTTTTTATAGCGGGCGGCCTTAGTCTCAAGCCGTCTGAAGAAATCGAGAGTTTTGCCCAGCTTAACTTTGGGACAGCCTGGAATGCCTTTCTCCATTCTGCGCGCGTTTTCAAGCATTTCCTTAGTAGGTCCACCGCCACCGTCTCCAAAACCATATGAAATCAAAACTTCATCATTCATATCCTTTTGCTGGTACCTTTTCCACGCGCCCATAACCTGTGTCGGGACTAAATTGCCATTGTATGTCGTGAAGTGGGAGGCAGAATAGTAGTCCTGTGTGGATAAATTGTAGTCCTCTGTAGATATAAAATATGTCAGTATTTCAGTACCGTCAATGCCCTTCCACATAAAAGTGTCATAGGGCAGCTTATTATACTCATTCCAGCTGATTTTAGTGGTCATGAAATAGTCTATTCCTGATTTTTTGAGCAACTGGGGCAGAGCCGCACTGTAACCGAAAACATCGGGCAACCAGAGGATTTTGCTTCTTTTCCCGAATTCTTTCTCAAAGAATCTTATGCCGAACAGGAGCTGCCTTACCAATGATTCTCCTGAAGATATATTACAGTCCGCTTCGAGCCACATTGCGCCTTCAGGTTCCCAACGGCCATCTTCTACTCGCTTTTTAATCCCATCATATACCTCAGGAAAATCTTGTTTTACAAACTTATATAGCTGAGGTTGGCTTGACATGAACACGTATTCCGGATATTGCTCCATTAGATGCAGCACTGTAGAGAAGCTCCTGGCTGCCTTTTCCCTTGTCTGAGCAAGAGTCCAGAGCCAGGCAACGTCAATATGGGTATGGCCTACACAAACAGCGGTGACATCTTCGTGTCCGCAATACTTTGCATAAAATTCCTTTTCAAGAAATTCATCAGCTTTAATTATTGATTCTTTAAATTCCTTTGAAAAAGGTTTTCTGAAGTCAATATAATTTATTGAATCATTCAGGTATCTTAATATATCGATTCTTCTTTTATCTTCCTTGTCAAGAAGCTTTGCGACTTCATATGGGACGGAAATATCATAATAAAGCTTTTCAACTTCCTTTTCAACTGCAGATACGCAGCAGTTCAGGCTTACCAAGCCGTCCTTCATGCCTGAGTAAGCGTGAAGGTCAATTGAATACACCTCGCCTTTTGCAGCCTGTTGAGACAGGATTACTTCCCTGTGGTTTACGTCAAGGCCTTGAATAAGTTTACCGTTAATATATGCAAGGAATTGCGGGTTTAAAGCATCCCAATCGTTTTCTCTTCCGGTGGAAACCTCAAGGACAATGGTTTTTCCGTCAAGTTTTTCCGGAACTTCGAATGTTGTTGAGAACCAATAATGCTTATCTTTCCCACCCCATCTGTCACCTTTCATAAAAGTTTGCCATAAGGCTTCAACAAAATTTTTTACTTCTTCGTATTTAAAATTGCCTTCCCTCATTTTAAAGGAATCAATATCAGTTCTGCCGCTGCGTGTATACATTTTAAGCTCGTTTAGTATCCTGCCGATTCTATCTGAAAGCATGTACATAAAAAATACCTCCTGAAGTAATTACGATTAATTTTTAATTATAGATTAAAAATTTTATGGCAGTTTAAAATGGGAAAACAAGACAATATTTTAATATTTTCGGACATCATCCAAATTGCGCTACACTTTTGGCAAAAAACGGAAACTGACTCTACCCGGATCGGGTATTCTTTCTGAAAATGCCAGGGGGATAACCTTCCTTTCTCTTAAAGAATTGGTTAAAATAATACTGGCTTGAAAAGCCAAGCTTTTCGGCTATTTGCTTGATAGTCAGGTCCTGCCGCTCAATAAGCATGGTTTTGGCTTCCTGGAACTTGTATTCCTGTATCAGTTCCTTTGTTGTTTTGCCTGTAGCTTCTTTTATTATGCGGGATACCTGTTTTTCTCCAAGAAACATATATCTTGAAATATCTGTGGTTGAAATAGGAAGTGAAATATTGTTGCGTATATAGTCCTGAATTTGACTAAATCGGTAAGCATTCTTCTTTTGTTTTACCGGAGCAGGGCATTTTGCGGGAGATGGGCCGTTTATAGCCCTTACCGCAGCCATTATGAGCATAACTGTCAGTGAACATATATTATTATAGAAGCCAATATTTTGATTAAACGCCTCTTCAAGTACTTTCATAAAAATTTGTGTGGCTCCGGTGACGTCTTTATAAGGTCTGCATCTGACATTTTTCAATGTGTCTATAACATACATTCCTTCATAATCCTGATCATCTGCGGTATTTAACTCGCAATTAAGGCTAAACTCCACGTATCCTTTATTTATTTCCTGTCGATGATATATTCCGGGTGCAGTAATATAAAATTCACCTTCGCGGGCAAAAAAACTTTCATTATCAAGCACCACTCTGCATGAACCCGAATAAACAAAGTGAAACTCAATGGTAGAGTGGGTATGTCTTTCTATTATGTGATCATTGTTGCACTGCATAACCCTATACCATAGAACATTTATGTCAAAACTGCCGGAAATTATTTTCAGGTCAAGCTCCGATAGCCTGTCAGATGCTTTCGTTATATCAAAATTCATATAAATATCCTTTCTTAATGCTGGTTATATGTTATAATAATTCTTGAAGTAATTTTGCAATTATAGTTTAATATAATTGGACATGTTTTACAACTTTATTTAATATAACAAAAATCTGTTTGACTTAAAGCTAAATTCCATTTCACATGTCGAAAGTGAAATTCTATTTTTCATTTAAGTGGAATATGGTTTTTAGCAAACGGTTCCTTAATACTGTCTAAATTAAAGATAAAAAAAGGAGGATTATGTATGACGGGAGGCAGGCCTCTTTATTTACATGAATATCAACCCAAGTCCCAGTTGGTTGTGGAAAAACATGAGGTTTTAAGGCCGAAATTCCCGGCAATAGATGTCCATGGCCACTTTGCGGCAATTTATTCCGATTTGTGGCTTAAGGAATTTAATAGGAGCACCAGGCCTGATCTTGACGAAACGGTGGAAATGTTCAGGCGTAACGGCATCAAACGTGTTGTTAATCTTGATGGCTTCTGGGACGGGTTTATGGGCATGACAACGGACTATATTCTCGATTCCCTGCGCCGGCATGAGGACTTTTTCATAAATTTTGTATCAGTGAATACCGAAAAGGCGAAAGAGAGCGGATTTGAAAGCTATGTCAGAAAACATCTTACGGAATCCAGGGAAAAGGGCTTCCGGGGTATTAAATTATTCAAACATGTCAGCATTATGGTTATAGGAGAGGATGGGAGATTCGTACCGGGCAGAAATATACCCGTTGATGACCCGCGGCTTGCGGTAATCTGGAAAACTGCCGCAGAGCTTGATATGCCGGTTTTAATTCATATAGGAGATCCTGTTGCTTTTTTCGACCCGGTTGACGGCAATAACGAAAGGTATGAGGAACTGATAAGTCACCCCGAATGGCAATATCATAAACCCGGAATGTACACTTTCCAGGAATTGATGGAAATGCAGGAAAGACTGCTTGCAAATAATCCGGACACAACCTTCATAGTTGCGCATGTAGGATCATATCCTGAGAATCTTGGGTTTGTCAGCAAATGCCTGGATAAGTATCCCAACATGTATATTGATATAGCTGAGAGGATTAACGAACTTGGGCGGCAGCCATATACAAGCAGGAAGTTTTTTTATAAATACCAGGACCGCATCCTGTTTGGCACCGACGCTTTCCCATGGGGAATGGATTACCGTTATCCTCTTTATTTTCGCTTCCTTGAAACCTGGGACGAATACTTCCCGGTATATGGAAGGTGGAACATATATGGCATAGGACTGGAAGATGAGATACTGGAAAAGGTTTATTATAAAAACGCCGAGAGAGTATTGAAATTATAATAAACAAAAAAGTTCAATTATGCAGGAAAAAGTAGCTAAACAGAAATAGATAGAGAAAAATAGGGAGGCAATGTTTAATGAATAAAGAAGGTTTTAACGGGCAAAAAGGTTACGACAGGCAAGAAGATTACG
>DULF01000013.1 GCA_012840535.1 Clostridiaceae bacterium | reverse complement strand
CTTGCTGTGAGAAGAATATTCTCAAAAAAGCTTTCTCCTGTCGGATCATCGGCAAATGCATCCTTGTAGTTGTCTGCCATCCACTGTTTCTGGCTTTCATGACAGTTTAGCATCTGTTTTTTAGTCTCGAAAAAATCAGTAATATCCACATAATCTGTGGGTACGAAGCCTAATCCGTATACAGTTTCCCAATAGAAGATTTTCGGGATTTTGTCATACGGTGGATTTTTAGTTTTAAGATGCGGAATTGGTATCATTACAGCGATATCATTTATTATTTTGCTTGTCAGCTCATGATCCGGGTTATAGTCCTTTGGATTATGAGTTAGTATCACATCTGCCTTGCAGTAACGTACAAGGTCTATGAATTTTAATCTTACCTCTTTATCTTCAAAGAACATTTCGTCATCATAATCAAGGCAAATGTATTCCGCGCCTATGATTGACGCGCTTTTTGCGGCTTCAGACTTTCTTATCCTGGCGATTTCCTCCATAGTATGTGTTGAAGAACCAATATTACCATTTGTTGCTGTGGCCATAAATACTTTATGTCCCAGTGATTTGTACTTTGCCAGAGTTCCTGCACAATATGTTTCAATATCGTCAGGATGTGCTCCAACTGCTAAAATATTCATAACCAACCCCCCAAGTTTGTTAATATAATTATTTTAATTTTGTTTTATACCTTGTTATGTCTGTTCTCCAGGTACTTATCACTTACTATGATCATTAAAAGGATAACTCCTTTTATAAGCTGCTGGATGTTTACATAAATATTAAACATGCTCAGCGCATTAAATATGATATTCATCAACAACACACCGAACAAGGTTTTAATAGCTCCGCCCTTACCACCGGCAAATGCGGTACCACCTACTATTACCATTGGTATTATTGACAGAGGTCCATCCAAGGCCAAGTTACCTGAAGCACTAAACATACGGGTCATCATTACAATTCCGCCCAATGCCGCACAGAAACCCTGGATTACATATACACTCCATAAATGTCCGCGTACATTAAGACCTAAATTATCAGCAACATTAATATTTCCTCCAATGACAAACAGGTTTCTTCCGTACTGCGTTTTGGTCATGACAAATTCTGCAAGTAATGCCACAAGTACAAACACGAAAAATGTTATCGGTATTGCCCCAAACACTTTAATTTCACTTATCTTAACCAACACAGGATGCATATTTACAACCGGAGTTGAATTTGTGATAGTAAGTGCAATTCCTTTATATGCAATCTGGGTTGTCATGGATACAATAAAGGGCGACAACCTGAAAAATGCTACGAAAAAGCCTGTTACTGCACCTAATACACATCCAATGGCCAGTGCCAACAGCATCGACGGAATGAATCCAATGGAATTCAAAGTCATCATAAATACACAGGATGAAAGTGCCATCACAGAACCCATTGAAATATCAAGCTGTCCGCAAAGCATAATAAAAGTAAGACCAACAGCGGCAATGCCATATGCAGGCATTGAATCAAACAACCCGAACAAATTAGCTTGTTTAAAAAAGTATGGATTTGTTAATGACATAAATACAAAAACCAATAATGCAAGCAGCGGTATCCTATAGTCTTTAGCAATTTTCCTTACAATTTCCATATCCGCTCACCTCTTTTTAAGATTGTCAAGGCATATTGCAATCAGCAGCACAACACCCTTAACTATGTACTGTACTACAGAATCTACACCCATTAAGTTAAGCATGTTGGTTATCAGGCCATAGATAACTACACCGATAAATACCTGTACCATTCCACCCTTACCGCCAACAAGCGAGTTACCACCTATTATTGATGCAATAGCTGCGTCAAAGTCGGCGCCTGTTCCCGAACGTGGCGAACCGGCTGTAGTTCTTGCTGTCATAATGATGGCTGCTATAGCTGCAAATATACCTGCCAAAGTAAATGCAATAATTTTCATTTTCCCGACATTTACTCCGGCTAAGAATGCGGATTTTTTATTTGCTCCACTTAATACCAACTGCCTGCCAAATTCTGTTTTCTTGATAACAATTTGTAAAATTATTAAAATACCAAGCCAGATGATTGCTGCAATAGGAAACCCAGCTATGTTCCCCTGTCCAATTGCTTTATACCATTTGGCATTTACACCATATATATCATAACCGTTACAATAGGTTAATGCAGCACTTGAAGCCACCATGGAGGTTCCAAGCGTGATGAGAAACGCTTCTCCGGATTCACCACGGGTCAGTTTCATTAACAAACCATTCAGCAATCCTACCGCTGCTCCTGCAGCTATAGCAACCAGCATGCCGATAGCTGCCGAACCCGAGCTTTTTTCGATACCTACACAAAGCACTGCACATAAAGAAAGTGTTGAACCAATTGACAGGTCAAAACCTCCTACAAGCAGCGTCAGCGTAAACCCGGCTGCCATTACGCCATTTACCGTTATTCGACGCAGCAGGTTCATTAAATTGTTTATGGTAAAGAAATCTTTGCTGATAATTGCTCCTAAAACTATCATTACAATCAACATTACCAGGTTGATATTATCTCTTATCAATTCGCCAATTTTTTTTACACTTAATTTCTGTTCCATATCTTCACCGTCCTTAGAGTGCGTAACGCATGACTTCAACGGCGTTTATCCTATCGCCAGTCAGCTCTGCAATAATCGCATCATCCTTCATAACGAGAACGCGGTCGCTCATGCCAAGTACCTCTGGAAGTTCGGATGATATCATTATGACTGATTTTCCTTCACTTACAAGTTTATTGATAAGTTCATAAATTTCGAGTTTTGCACCTACGTCTATACCCCTTGTTGGCTCATCCATTATAATAATATCAGAATCAGCATTGAGCCATTTTGCAACTACAACTTTTTGCTGGTTACCTCCGGAAAGGTTAAGCACTTTTTGCATACGTGATGGTGTTTTTATATTAATAAGTTTTATATACTTATCTGCCGTTTGGTTTTCCTTTTTTGTACTGAGGAATATACCAGACATAATCTTTTTCATATTTGCCATAACGATATTGCTCTTTACTGTAAAATCAATGGTTAAGCCTTCTTCCTTTCGGTCCTCTGTCAGAAAAGCTATTCCCGCTTTTTTTGCATCTTTAGGTGAATTTATTTTTACTTTCTTGCCTTTTACATAAATTTCACCTTTTGTCACGTAGTCCACTCCGTATAAAGCGCGCATGGTTTCAGTACGTCCCGCGCCGACAAGGCCTGCAATACCTAATACTTCACCTTTATGGAGGCTAAAGCTTACTTCAGACTTCGAACCTTTTCGATGTAATCCTGTTACTCTCAGAACTTCCTCTCCGATGTGGGATTCACGCTTAGGAAATGTCTGGTTTATTTCACGTCCAACCATCTTTTCAACAATTTCGTCTCGTGTTATTTCATTTATTTTCTTGGTATCTATTATCTTTCCATCGCGCATTATTGTAACTGAGTCGCAGATAGTGAATATTTCTTCAAGCCTGTGAGAAATATAGATTACAGAAATTCCTTTAGATTTAAGATCTTTAATAATTTTAAATATAGAATCCAGCTCTGCTTTGGTAAGTGTTGCAGATGGTTCATCCATCAATATAATACGTGCTTTATAACTTAACGCCTTCGCTATTTCTACCATCTGTTTACCTGCTATACTAAGCTTTCCAACTTCTGTCCTCGGATCTACATCAAAGCCTATACGGTCAAGTAATGCCTTGGCGTCTGCTTCAACGGCTTTCCAATCTACAACTTTCCCTTTGGTTTTTAACCTTCCTGCGTATATATTTTCAGCAATCGAAAGTTGATTTACAAGGTTCAGCTCCTGAAATATAATACTTATTCCATATTCAGCGGCTTTGACAGGGCTGGTGATACGTGCCTCTTTGCCATCAATAAATATTTGACCGCTATCCATCTTATAATTGCCGTTCAAAATTTTCATCAATGTGGATTTACCTGCGCCATTTTCTCCTACCAGTGCACGTACTTCTCCTTCAGCTACACTCATGCTTACATTATCAAGCGCCTTGACACCTGGAAATGTTTTGCTGACATTTTTGATCTCGAAAAACTCAGCATTGCCCACTCTTTATCCCCCTTTTTAATTTGGCCAGAGCCAACTGGCTCCGACCAAATTATTGTTACCATGTTATACAGTTCATTCAATCTTATCTGAATATTAGTCATGTGGTGCAGTATCTACGTTATCAACAGTTACAAGTTCCATTCCAAGTACTTGAATACGTTCTACTTCTTCACCATCAAATACTTTCTTTATAAGATCCATAGCATCACGTGCAAAGAAGCTTGCAGGATATGAGATTGAGAACATGAACTTGCCTTCTTTAATGGCAGGAATACTGCTTTCATAGAAACCTTGTGAAGCAATCTTTATTTGGTCAGTCTTTCCGGCTGCTTCAATTGCCTCATAAACTCCCCATGCCATTCCGTCATCCTGAACAAGGAATGCGTTCAGATCAGGATGTGCTGTAATAATATCCTCTGCTGCTGCCATTGCCTTTTGACGGTCCCAATCGCAGAATACCTCTGCAACTATTTCAATACCAGGATATTTAGAGAGTACTTCACGCATACCTTCAGAACGCTGACGAGCGTTGTCGGCTCCGGTAAGTCCGCCAATCAAGGCAACTTTTCCAGTTTCACCGGCCATTTTTACATATGTTTCAGCTTGAAGTATACCTGATTGCTTTTGTCCGAACAGTACCTGATAAATAACATCGTTTATGCCGAGAGACGGATCCATGTCGTAATGGCTTACAACAATTATACCTGCATCAGCAGCTTTTTTCATAACTGGTGCAAGAGCTGCGTTGTCAGCAGGCTGGATAGTGATAGCGTCAAATTTCTGGGCGATACATGAGTTAACGAGGTTAATCTGCTGGTTAACATCCTGCGCTGCATCAAAAATTTCACTTGTCCATCCGTATTCTTCGCATTTTCTTTTGATTTCATCATAATAGAGGTGATTCCACTCGTTGTACTCTGCCACTACAATGCCGATTTTCTTTGTTCCACCTGTGGATTCCTGTTTAGTTTCTTCTTGCTTTGTGTCCGTGTCCTTTTTTGCACTGTCTGTGCTTCCTGTTGATGAAGCGTTATCTGTTGACTTACTTGAACCTGAACATGCAACAAGACTGATTGTAAGTAACAGACATAAAAGAATTGCAATAATTTTTTTCATAGATGTATCCCCTTTCT
>DULF01000074.1 GCA_012840535.1 Clostridiaceae bacterium | reverse complement strand
CGGTAAGCAAAAGAACCACAAGCCAGAAAACTTGCAAAGCAATACCTGCCAAGGCGTCCGTACCTGCAATGTTTCCACTGTATATCCTAAGAGGCATATTCTGCATTGCGGCAAACGGGAGCAATCCAGCAACAGCACGTACCAGTGTGGGGAAAAAAGGCAATGGTACATATAAGCCTGCAAAAAAGCCAGAGATTACTACGGCAATTATTCTCACACCCATAGGCGAAACCGTATTGAACAATAAAATGTACAAGATCATGGAAAAGGCGACAACAACGCATAGTGCCAGAAGTGTTGAAAACAAAAACAGCAAAAACTGCACAATGTCAGGCGGCAGGCTCATTCGGTACGGTTCCGGAACAATAAACGCCACAATTAAGATCGGCGCACATCTCAACGCCGCTCTCGCCAAACGGTTGGCCGCAATCTGACAAAACCAGCGATTGTATAAATCTACCGGGCGTACCATTTCGTAAGCTATCGAACCTTCCATAATGGCAGTGGCAATTTCATTTTCCCAAAACCACATCATGAACAGTGTGAGAAATGCCTGTTGCATCCACACGTAAGAAACCGTCTGAGAAAACTCCATCGGAAAGGCATCCGGATTTGCACGGTAAAACGCTGAAAAAGCCAATATTTCCATAAACCCCCACGCAAACTGCGTAGCCAATCCTGCCAATGCTGCAGCACGATAATGCAAGCTGTTAATAAAACGAATGCGAAACAGCGCATAATACTTTTTCATATTTGATACTCCTTGTACAGCTCAGCAACCATTTCCTCTGCTGTTATACCCGACACTGATACATCAGTCAAATCCGCTTCTTCCGCAAGATGAGCTATTGCATCGGATACCGATAATACCTCCGGGTCAAGTGTTATTATAAGCCGGCCGTCTCTCACCTCTTTGAGGGCCATACCCTCTGAAATCTTTGGTGCAGCTCCGTTATATTCAACCACAATCGTTTTTCGCCTGGATGAACGTTTTTTAAGTTCATTAAGGCTGCCGTCAAATAATATCCTGCCTTTTCCGATAAGCAATATCCGTTCGGTCAATGCTTCAATGTCCTGCATATCATGGGTCGTAAGAATAACGGTTGTACCACGCTCGGCGTTCAGCTTTTTAACAAACCGCCGTACAGCAATTTTGGAAACTGCATCAAGTCCTATAGTCGGTTCATCGAGAAACAAAATTTTGGGAGAATGCAGGAGTGACGCAGCAATTTCACAGCGCATACGCTGACCGAGACTTAGGCTTCGGGCAGGTGTTTTAAGCAATTCACCCAAATCAAGAAGCATGGTTAATTCTTCAAGGTTGCTTTTATAAGTTCTTTGGTCTATTTTATAAATATCGCGTATCAGTTCAAAGCTGTCGATAATGGGAACATCCCACCAAAGTTGACTGCGTTGGCCGAAAACAACGCCGATTTCACGGACATGGGCAATACGTTCGCGCCATGGTATGCGTCCATTAATATTACACACGCCGCTGTCCGGAGTTAAGATTCCGCACATTATTTTTATAGTGGTACTTTTCCCCGCACCATTGGGGCCTATATATCCAACCATTTCACCGTCGTTGATTGTAAAGCTGACGTCGTTTAAAGCATGAACAAGCTCGTACTCACGGGAAAACAAAGCCTTTACCGCACGGCCAAATCATGCTTGTCGTCTGGCAACCCGGAAAGTCTTATTGATGTTGGAAAGTGTAATCATATATCCTCCTGTGAAATTTCTTGGCTGTTTTTGATGTAAAAAACAAATAATGATTTTCAAAGTTTAATACAGAAATTGGTATGAAAAACTTCGCCCGCCATATTTGTCCAGCACAGTACGTGATATTATACCAAATATTCTTTTAAAACACAAAATAATAATTAAAATCTTTTAAAATTCACCTGTCAATGGATTACATCAAAAAAAATAAAGAGCTAATCGACAGTCAAAATCAATTAGCCCTTTATACGCAAATAATTATTAACATATTGCCAAAACGCTGCCATCGGAATGTTAAAACTTACAAGTCCACTTGATTACCAGCCTCCCGCCATCCTTTAATTTACTCCCACTCTATTGTCGCAGGTGGCTTTGAGGTTATGTCATAGACAATCCTGTTAATATGCTTGACTTCATTTACAATCCTGTTTGATACCCTTTCCAGTACCTCATAAGGTATCCTTGCCCAGTCGGCAGTCATAAAATCAGTAGTGATGACTGCCCTTAATGCGAGGGTGTAATCATATGTCCTTTCATCTCCCATAACGCCTACACTTCTCATATCCGTAAGCACTGCGAAATACTGGTTAATCTCCCTGTCAAGCCCTGCATTGGCTATCTCAGTCCTGAATATATAATCCGCATCCCTCAATATTTCCAATTTTTCTCTGGTTATCTCACCAATAACCCTCACAGCCAGGCCAGGCCCAGGGAAGGGCTGTCTCCATACGATTTCTTTTGGTATGCCAAGTTCTTCTCCTACACGGCGGACCTCATCTTTAAATAAATTTCTGAGCGGTTCAATAATTCCTCCGAATTCTATATAGTCAGGCAAACCTCCGACATTGTGATGGCTTTTTATAACCGCTGCATCTCCCTTTCCGCTTTCAATTACGTCAGGGTAAATAGTGCCCTGCACCAGAAAATCTATTGCGCCGATTTTCTTCGCTTCTTCTTCAAATACCCTTATAAACTCTTCACCGATAATCTTCCTCTTTCTTTCAGGATCGGTTATTCCTTTAAGCTTGTTCAGAAACCTGTCCTGGGCATCTACCTTTATCAGGTTCATATCAAACTGTTTCTTGAATACCTGTTCTACCTGTTCCGCTTCATACTTTCTCAAAAGCCCGTGGTCTACAAATATGCATACCAGTTGCTTTCCTATTGCCTTTTGCATCAGCACGGCGGCAACAGAGGAATCCACGCCTCCGGACAATGCACAGAGGGCTTTCCGGTTTCCTACCTTTTCCTTAATTTCTTTTACAGTCTGTTCTACGAAAGAGGATATTTTCCAGTCGCCCTTGCATTCACATATTTTATATAGGAAATTTTTCAGAATGTCAGTCCCTCTCTGTGTATGATTAACTTCCGGATGAAACTGAACTCCATAAAATTTCCTTTTCGGGTCTTCCATAGCCACTGTGGGACAATTGGCTGAACTTGCAGTGCGGACAAAGCCCTCGGGCAGCCTGTCCACATAATATATATGGCTCATCCAGCAAATGGTACAATCCTCAACAGTTTCAAACAATATGCTTGTATTGACTATATTAACATCTACACGTCCATACTCTCTTTGCTCAGCCTTTTTTACGTTTCCTCCGAGCATTACGGCCATCAGCTGCATTCCGTAACATATGCCAAGTATGGGAATTCCAAGTTCAAAAACTTCTTTATCACAAAACGGAGCGTTATCATCAAGGACTGAAGCAGGCCCTCCCGTAAATATTATGCCTTTTGGATTTTTTTCTTTGATTTTTTCTGCGGGTGTATTATAGGGAAGTACTTCGCAATAAACATTTGCATCTCTGACTCTTCTTGCTATCAATTGATTGTATTGTCCGCCAAAATCAAGTACTAAAACCAGTTCGTTATTCAAACTAACAACTCCTTTGTCTTAAATAGTTTTTCCGCCTTTGATAACTTTAATTTCAATATCCTGTTTTTCAACTTTTGCAGAAATAGCATCCACTTTTTGCTCAAGGGCACTAAGTCTT
>DULF01000073.1 GCA_012840535.1 Clostridiaceae bacterium | reverse complement strand
TATTTTCTATCAGTTTTATGTTAATGTCAATATCAAGTAATTTACCTGCAATTTCCCTCTCTATGTTTATTTTTCCTTTATCAAAGGTGATGAAGGCGTTTTTCCCTTCCCTGTCAATTTGTTTTTTTATGTTTCCGAGTATTTCGGCAAGCCTGCTTTTGTCAAATTCTGTTTCGAGCTGTATGTATTCCTTGTTTTTTTTGGTTTTTAGTATCGTGACGAACCTGGTTAAAATGTCCCCTGATCTTCCGACCATAAAAGCCTTTTCCAATGCCTCGTTTATTCTGAATTTGTATGAGATATCGCTTAACCTGAAATTCCATTGGCTATTACCGTATTTTAATGTTACAATCTCATCTTGATATTTTCTATTTAGCACTGAAACCACTGCAAACCTGGCATCATCAATACTCAGTCCGGAAACGTCAACTCCCTCAATAAATATTCCGTCATATATTACATTGCTTCTCAATATACTAATCACCGTCAGAGACAATATGACGGCAAATGCCAATGGCAGCATTATCAACGCAATTTTCCACTTTTTTTGTTTAATATACTCAACAAGCAACATAATCCATTACCTCTCAATATATACATATTGTTGCTTGTTTGAGGTATATTACATTCATAAACAAATAACTTTTCTTAATTTCCCGTATATTTCCGCGTTATTTCTATTTTTTCCGTGTTTTCGATAGCGGTTTTTATCATTTCATCAAGATTCAGTTTTGATTCAGAATCCTGTATCTTTTTAAGCTGAGGCCTTGTATTGGGATGCTTTGCCACAAACACGGTACAACAGTCTTCATAAGGAAGAATTGATGTTTCATATGTGTCAATCCTCCTTGCAATATCAATGACCTCATTTTTATCCATACCGATTAACGGCCTGAACACAGGCATTTCAACTGCCGCATTGGTCACCGCGAGACTTTGTATGGTCTGACTGGCAACCTGCCCCAGGCTTTCTCCTGTAATCAGTGCAAGAGAGCCTGTAGATTTTGCAATTTGTTCAGCTATTTTCATCATTGCCCTTCTCATAATTATTGTAAGCTGCTCATGAGGGCAATTATCATTTATAGCAAGCTGAATTTCAGTAAAAGGAACAATGTAGAGGTTGATTTTCTGGCAGTATTCCGAAAGTATCCTTGCCAGCTCAATAACCTTTTCCTTTGCCCGTTCGCTTGTATATGGATAGCTGTGGAAGTGTATGGCATCTATTTCAATGCCCCTTTTGGCCATCATCCAGCCTGCAACGGGACTGTCAATTCCTCC
Source organism: Clostridiaceae bacterium (assembly GCA_012840535.1). Classification (GTDB taxonomy): domain Bacteria; phylum Bacillota; class Clostridia; order Acetivibrionales; family DUMB01; genus DULF01. The sequence continues at coordinate 6,617 of DULF01000073.1, read as the reverse complement.
AGACAGCAAAAGAAGAGCTTTGCCGCTTGTACCAACCGGAAGTCCGCCATTAGCGGGAATTATTTCCGAATAAATATAAGTGTGTTCTCTCACTTCCACATACAAAATAAAGTCAGGATCATTAACATCTACCGTTAACAATGGTATATTCCCAAGGAGGTATCCCCCGATTTCTGCGCTGATTTCCGGTGACTTCATGGGAAAACGCTTGTTGCCTCTTTTTGTTTCAACCTTGAATTTAACTTTTTGTCTTTCACCTGTCTTTTGCTTTTGGAAAACGCCTCTTTCCAGCATATCTTTAACTATATCGACTGAATGCTTTTTAATTTCATCAATATCACTGCCAACCTCCCAGACAGGGCTGAAGGAAACAATCCCAAAAACCTTCTTAAGCCTTTTAAACGCAGCGTCAAAATCATAATCTTCTTTCAAAGGCTCAATGTAAATCCTGCCCTGGGACCTTGTAACATTTATTCCGCCCAACCCGTAAAGAGCCCACTTAATGTTGTTTGCAAGTTTTGCCTCAAACACGGGCCTGTTTTGGCCTTTCAAAATTATTTCACCGTATCTGACAAGTATTATCTTTTTCATCTCTTCCCTCCGTGCCTTATTCTGATTTTAGGTAAAATTTCCTTCAGAGCATCCACAGTATATATTATATCCTCTTCAGTATTAAACGAAGAAAAGCTGAACCTGACCGCTCCTTCAATATCGCACGTTCTTAATGACATAGCCTCGAGCACATGGCTGAGTTTTCTCTTCCTGGATGAACAAGCAGAGCCTGTTGAAACAAAAATTTTTTTTTCTTCAAGATGGTGCAGCAATACTTCCGCCTTGACATTTGGAAACGAAATGTTAAGTATGTACGGAGAACCGTTATCAGGCGAGTTTATCTTGTACTCTTCAAACCCCTCCTTCTTTAACATATCACAAAGCAGCGAACGGAGTTTTTCAACTTTTAGCCTGTTTTCTTCAATTTTTTCAAAGGTCTTTTCCACAGCAAGGCCAAAGCCGCATATGCCAGGGACGTTTTCCGTTCCTGACCTTAACGAAGATTCCTGCCCGCCGCCAAAAATTATCGGCTTTATTCTAAGCTTTCTGTTCACATACAAAGCTCCTGTCCCTTTAGGTCCGTGAATTTTATGCGAACTTACGGATAACATGTCTATGCCCTGTTTGTAAGGAAGCACCTGCATCTTGCCATATGCCTGGACAGCATCAACATGCATAACCGCATCACGATTTCGGGCATTCCTTATTGCTGCTATTTCATCGACAGGCTGTATCGAGCCGGTCTCGTTATTAACCATCATAACGCTTATTAAGGCAGTTTTGTCGTTTATCTTTTCTTCCAGCTCTTTAAGACGAACGACTCCTTTTTCATCAACACCAATATAATCAACCTTATACCCTTTTTCCTCAAGATATTTGCAAACTTCCAGCGTGGCCGGATGTTCTATTTTTGTCGTTACAATGTGATTCCCCAGCCTTGGATTTGCTTCAAGATAACCCCTTATAGCAAGGTTAATGGACTCTGTACCCCCCGAGGTAAAATAAACCTCCTTGCTGCTTACACCAAGTGATTCCGATATTGTTTCCCTGGCTTTCTTAATAAGCTTTTCTGCTTCGATTCCTTTTGTATGTAAAGATGACGGATTTCCATACATATATTTATTGATTTCATTCATATATTCAATTACTTCATCATAAGGCCTTGTAGTCGCACTATTGTCAAGGTAAACTTCCATCTTTTTTCCTGTTCCCCTCTTTCAAAATTAATTCATAAACAATGATTATTCTAACATATTCTTAGTAATTTAACCATTGTTATGCATTTTTTGTTGTTGCGACAGTTTATCTCAACATGGTAAACTAAAAAGAAGGTGAGGGGACACGCCTGGAAACGGGTATGTGATTCCTGCCTGCTTATGATTTTTCCTGAGAATATAAATGTAAGGGTTGGTTGTCCATGATAAAAATGCCATATACCAGAAAGCTGTATATCAAAGTATGTATCATCCTTGTTGCAGTCATTTTATTGTTGCCTTTGACAACTTTTGCTCAATCAGATACTGCGGAGGTAAAAGTATTTGCTGATGTTCCTGAAAACCATTACGCTTTTGACGATATCCACAGCCTTCGCTCCCTTGGTATTGTGTCCGGTATGGATAATAACATGTTTGGTCTTGGCAAGCCCATAAAAAGAAGTGAATTTCTCAAACTTCTTGTAAGTCTCATGGGCTGGGAACTTATAAACCCTGAAAAGGGAAGTTTTGTTGACAATATGGACAGGAGCAAATGGTATTACCAATATATAGAAACTGCATTAAAGCATGGTGTTATTCTGGCGGATTCTGACAGGTTCAGGCCTGAGGAATACATAACAAGGCAGGACATGGCCGTGATGATAGTAAGGTGCCTTGGATATGAGGAACTTGCAAGGCAGCTCACTTTCCTCCAAAGTCCTTTTGCTGATGTATCGGAATACAAGGAACATATAACGATTGCAAAGGACCTTGGCATTATTTCAGGTATCGGCGATAACAAGTTTGATCCAATGGGCAATGCCTTAAGGGAGCATGCCGCCGCAATGATGATGCGGATGTATAACAGGCTTAACAGGCCGCTTAATGAGATTCATGCCTTTTACGCTATAAAATCCTATCCTCAGCTTTATGTAATGGATAAGCTCGACTCGGTTAGTTTTGGTTGGAGTTGTCTCCAGTTTGACACTGATGCTCAAAAAGTTGTTTTAAACACTACAGCCAACAAGTACGCCTTTACAATACCACAAGGCTTTTCAGAGCCTGTCACTCTTGCAAAGGACAAGGGTGTCAGTACCCAGTTGATGGTGTTTGCCTCTGAATCAGATAAGTTTTATGACGAGAAGAACAATACAAATGTAGGCTTGATAAGCTTTATTTTTAATAATCCTGAAATAAGAAAACAGGTAATCGGGGATATTATTGCTCAGGTGAAATCCACGGAAAAAGACGGCGAGATTGTTTCCTTTGACGGTGTTGTCATAGATTTTGAAGAAATGAAGGGAGAGACCCTGAAAACAGGTTTTAACACATTTTTAAAGGAACTGAGGCTTGAAATGGATAAAAACAATATTAAGAAGCTGTATGTCACCGTCCATCCAAAGCTTAAAGGAGGCCAATCCTATTATGACGCTTATGACTACAGGACAATAGGTGAAATTGCAGACAGGGTCATCCTTATGGCACATGACTACAACGCAAAAAAGCTTTCTCAAAGTGAAATGGATTCAGGGTATTTTTATACACCTCTCACTCCCTTTGTGGACGTCTATTATGCACTGAAGGAAATTACCGACAGTAAAACAGGTGTAGCAGATGTAAGCAAGGTATGGCTGCAGTTGTCCTTTGATTCCGCCCAATGGGAGATAAAAGACGGCAGGATTATAAACAGCACTTCGTACTCTCCTGACTATGGTAAAATTAGGGACAGGATTCTCAATGAAGACGGGATGAAGGATGTAACGGTTAATTATTCTCAAAGATATGAAAATCCTTATATCACCTATAGTAATGATGAAGGCTCAAGCTTTATAATCTGGTATGAGGATTCAAGGAGCGTTCTTGCCAAAATAAAGCTGGCCAAGATGTTTAACATAAAGGGTATTTCCCTCTGGAGAATTGGAACTATTCCGGATTACGGCGAAAATGACGAAGCTGCAAATTATCTCAATGTATGGCAGAAGGTGGTTGAAGCCGCAGGTAAAAGGGATTAAGGTATATACAAATTTATTGCCGAAATGAGGTGAAATTATATCATAAATTCTCTCAAATTCATGATATAATATTTTTCTGTAGCAGAGAATTATTCACGTATTGGTGGAGCAAATGGTAAACAGGATTGAGAAGTATTTTGACAAAAAGCATGTTGTAATCGCGGTTATTGCGGTATTAACCCTATTAGTTTACTGCAACAGCTTTACCGCTCCTTTTACTCTTGATGATTTCGGTTCAATAGTCAACAACTATGCAATACGAAATCCATTGGACTTTAAAGCCATTTGGAACTTTTACTCCAACAGGTTCGTATTGTATTTTACACTTTCATTGAATTATTTTTTCCACGGTACATCGGTAGCAGGATACCATATAACCAATGTTGCCATACATATTCTAAACGGGTTTCTTGTTTACCTGATTATAAACAGTATACTTGGGCTGACTCATTTCAGACATAAACTTTACGGCAGGTACAGGAACATCGTTTCCATGTTGTCATCCTTTATATTTATTTGCCACCCTGTACAGGTAAACGCCGTAACCTATATTGTCCAGCGCACGGCTTCACTTGCAGCGATGTTTTATTTTCTGGCCGTATTTTTGTTTATAAAATATCGCCTTACGGATAAACGCCAGTATTTTGTTTTAATGATGGTTGCCATTGTGCTTGCAATGTTTACAAAGGAAAACACTATTACAATACCTTTTATGCTGTTGGTAATTGAATTGATGTTTTTTCTCAATGATGGTAAAACCTCGTGGTCAAAAAGGGCAGCTGTATTTTTTATTATATTTGCCACAGTTCCAATAATACCATGTACAAATCTTCTACTTAAAGGCTATAGTCAAAGTGATTCGAACGTGTCATTCAAGGCAAGCACTTCCATGGACAGGCTCCAGTATTTTTATACTCAACTGAATGTTATACGGGTATATATAAGGCAGCTTTTTATACCTGACAATCTTAATTTTGACTACAGCAATGATTTTCCTATCTCAAAAATCATATGGGACAATTACTCGTATATATCACTTGTCATATTGCTTATTATCGGGCTGGTAGGTCTTTTTAGCATAAGGAAAAACAAGCTGGTCGCCTTCGGTATTTTCTGGTTTTTTATAGGGCTTTCCGTGGAATCCTCTTTTATTTCAATAAAGGACGTATATTTTGAGCACAGGCTCTATCTCCCTATTGTAGGATTTATAATCTTTCTTGCAGGATTTGCGTTTACTGAACTAAAACACGTTACAAGGCTTTATCTTTTTAAAAAACCGGTCCTGTTTTTCGTTGTATCGTCCTGCTGCTTGATTTGCATATATTCAGGAATCACTTTGCAGAGAAACTATATTTTCAGTGACGGTATAAGATTATGGACTGACGTGGTAAAAAAAGCCCCTGCAAGCGACAGAGCCCACAGTGTGCTTGGCACAAAATACCTGGACAGCTACGAAGCTGATAAGGAAAAAAACAAGGAACATCTGTCTCTTGCAGAAATGGAGCTTAAAAAAGCCATTGACCTTAACTATAACAACAGTACCGCCCATACCAACCTTTCCAAGGTGTATTTTTTAAAGGGTGAATATGAAAAATGCATAGAAGAAGCTAACAAGGCCAACAGGATAAGCAAGTCAAAGTACGCTTACCATAATCTTGGCCTGGCATACAAAAAACTTGGGAGAATTGACGAGGCTATTGATGCATTCCTTGAAGGTTACAAGCTGGACAATAAGTGTTCTTTTATCCTAAGGGAACTTGGATACGCTTATTATGAAAAAAAAGATTATGAAAACGCCAGGTATTATTTTGAGGAATACTTGAAGCTTTGCAGTTACGGCAAGAAAAATATCGAAGAAAAGCTTAACGAAATAAACCGGCGGTAAGCATAGACAGTGGAACCTCATAAACTAAGGGCAAAACCACGGGGACAATCCCCTCAGTAACGCATTAAATCAGGGCGCGATTTGTCGCGCCCTTTAAAAATTGAACTTGTCCATCTTATTAAGCTATGCTTTCGAATTCGTACATAATTCGGGTTAATAACTTGGAGCAACTTTCAGTCATTTCGCTGAATTCTATTCCATATTCATTAGTGTTTTCCAATTTATTTTTTCTCACTACCCGCCCTTTAAAACTCAATTTGTTGGTTTTGTCCGTTTTTATTGTTACGTCTACAATGTCCTCCATCATTATTTCTTCCTTGCAATCCACCTTCACGCCGCCAAAACTGATATTTTTAACGGCAGCAAACCTTCCTTCCGGCACTCCGATAATTTTAACGGTAGCAGGAAAGCATACACAACATTTCTTATTTTTTACAAGGTCTTTTATTCTTTCTATTTTATGTACTTTTAATGTTACTTCCAAGGGGTCATTTTTGTCTACGGAAGATATTTCAGCAGTTACAACATAAAATTCTTTAGATGGTCTGTAATACAATATAACATGGTCTCCGGGTGAAAAGCTTACATCGGACAGTTTTTCATTTGATTTGATCTTGATTGTGCTGTCAGTAACATCAACTACAGTGGCTTTAATAAAGTCAAAAACATTAAAGTGCTTAAACTCAATATTGTCACCCTGCTTTACAACCTTGGATGGATTCTTGACATTGAATTTGAACAATCCACCTTTCTCATCAAGATTGTATTTTTCCATTTGACCACCCCTTACCCATTAATACAGCACTTTAAGAAAAATCTGTATTATTTTGCATATTATTATATTATTATACATTATAATATAATATATGATTACTTTCAATATATTAAAAATCTAGGATAGTGTCAACTTTTTGTAGGATTTTTCAGAACAAATCTTCTTTGGTAAAGCCTAAAACTAAATTAATTCAGCATGTT
>DULF01000072.1 GCA_012840535.1 Clostridiaceae bacterium | reverse complement strand
GTTTGACCCCCATGGAAATAGTTTTGTTTCTTATCAATCCAAAACTACCACAATTGGTCTGCTTATGCTTTTGTTTTGCCATTTTATTGGTAATACAATTTTTAGCTTTTTAGTGCACAACACTAATTGAAAAAGTTAATTCCACCCCAAAATCATCAATAGTGGAAATTAGTTTTGCAAATTAGGGGAAATGAGAAACATGGAAATTACTTTTGCAAAAATCTACATTAAAGCTTTTTGGTTCCTCCACCCCCGCCAGACCTGATGCCTACCCCCACCCTATAAAAATAAATAAAATCTCAATTCATATTCTCCTGCAAAAGCTGGAAGATTGTCTTTCAAAAAGCTATGATATATCTTTGGTGGTGCCTCTGAAGGAGGTACACGTATGAGCACTTTCAAACATCTGAGTCAGGAGGAAAGAATCATAATCGAGCAAAAATTGAACAGCAGGGAATCATTCAAAAGCATAGCCCGCGAGCTTGAGAAGGACCCGACCACGATAGCAAAGGAAATAAAAAATCATATTCAATTCAGGAAAACGGGCTGTTATGGAAGAGTGTTCAATGACTGTAAACATCGTATCGGCTGTCCTGTCATGCATCTTTGTGGCAGCTTACGCTGTAAACGTTATTGCCACTTTTGCGGGTCCTATGCGTGTTCATCACTGTGTCACGAGTATCAACGGGAGATTTGCAGCAAGCTTTCAAAACCGCCCTATGTTTGCAATGGTTGTAAGGACAGGCTGTCCTGTACGTTGGAGAAGAGGATCTACTCTGCAACACATGCACAAAAAGAATACGAAAAAGTGCGCTCTGAGTGCCGGCAGGGTCTGCAGATCACCGAAGAGGAAGCGGTAGGACTGGATTCCATTATCAGCCCTCTACTCATGAAAGGCCAGTCGCTTCATCACATATGCATCAACCATGTTGATGAGATCATGCTCGACGAACGCACGCTCTACAACTATGTGGACTTGGGTATCTTTACTGCAAGGAATATCGATATGCCAAGAGTAGTACGTATGGGCAAACGCAGAAAGATAAAAGACCGGTTTAAGGTAGATAAAAAATGTCGGATAGGCCGAACTTATCAGGACTTTCTTAAATTCAGGCAGGAGCATCCGGATCTCCCCGTGGTTGAAATGGACACAGTTGAGGGAAGGATAGGCGGCAAGGTTCTGTTGACGCTGCATTTTACTGTTCCGCAGCTTATGCTCGCCTTCATCAGAAACGCTAATACTTCCCAGTCTGTCATTGATATCTTCGACCGTTTTTACCTGAAACTTGGACCGGATACTTTCAGCAAATTGTTTCCGGTATTGCTCTGTGACAATGGCAGTGAGTTCTCGAATCCGTCAGCTATTGAATTTGATTCACATGGGCAACAAAGAACATGGGTATTCTACTGTGATCCACAAGCTCCTTACCAGAGAGGTGCGGCAGAAAACAACCATGCACTGATCCGGCGTATTATCCCCAAGGGCAGTTCTCTTGATGATTTTACCCAACAGGACATTACTCTGATGATGAACCATATCAACTCATATAGTCGGCTGAATCTCGGGGATAAGACTCCTTATTGGGCTTTCGCATCATTCTATGGGGAAGAAATATTAAGAAGGATGAATGTAGACTTTATCGCGCCAGATAAGGTTACTCTGCATCCATCCCTTCTTAAAAGATAAAAATTAAATAACCAGAGGCACCACCAGCCACAACTCCATAAACACAATACAAACAGGGTGGAAATTACTCTTGCAAAAAAGTCAGCTAATTTCACACCTCTGGTTTACTATGCTCAAAAATGGGCTGGCTTTGCTCCTCTACCCAATATTTTAACCTATAAATTCATGAAAATCATTAAAAATATTGCAAAAATATACTACTCTAAAACCGCTCAGCCCCTCATGTTC
>DULF01000071.1 GCA_012840535.1 Clostridiaceae bacterium | reverse complement strand
GTTTTCCGTATTTATTCCTGAGCAGCGCCCCTTCTCCCCTTACAGCTTCAGATATCAGGAAACTTTTGTTTTCGGGATGGTAGAGCACCGTAGGATGGAACTGTACGAATTCCAGGTCCATTAATTCAGCTCCTGCCCTGTATGCCATACAAACGCCGTCACCTGTAGCCACCTCAGGATTTGTAGTGTGCGCGTATAACTGTCCGAAACCGCCCGTTGCACAAACTACGATATCTGAAAGGTATAATTTGAAAGTTGACGAATCCTCATCAAACGCAATTACCCCCCTGCATGTATTATTTTCAACTAGGAGGTCTATTACAAAAGTCCTTTCCTTAATTTTTATGTTGTTTCTGGTCCTGACAGCCGCAATCAGCTTATCGCAGACTTCCTTCCCCGTAGAATCCCCGGCGTGAATTATTCTGTTCCTGCTGTGGGCACCCTCTCGTGTGAGGGCAAGTTCGTCAGGATTTACCCTGTCAAAATTTACACCGTACTTGACGAGAGCTTCAATATTTGGTGCAGCCTCATTCACCAAAACCCACACAGCTTCTTCATCACACAGTCCTGCTCCTGCATATATGGTGTCATTAAAGTGGAGCTCAGGCGAATCCTTTTTCCCAAGGGAAACAGCGATCCCTCCCTGGGCAAGTACTGAGTTGCTTACATCCAAAGTTTCCTTAGTTAATATGGCAATGTCATATTCCTCTGGAATATCAAGAGTGGTATAAACACCGGCAATTCCGCTCCCAATCACAACAACGTCATGATATTCCGCTTCAATTTCATCACTATCAAAATCAATCAGATATCTGTTCAATTTCTTTCCTTCCTTTCAGGCCTTTCACTCTACCTCGAGCATGCGTTCAAGAGCTTTTTGGGCAGCCTTTCTTATATTTTCTTCAAGCTTTATTTCATACTTCATTTCATTCAGGGCATTATAAACACTCTGCAAAGTGGTTTTCTTCATGTTGGGGCATACCATGCCCTGGGACAAAAGATAGAAAGTCTTGCCAGGGTTATCTTTCTTAAGCTTGAACAAGACTCCCATTTCTGTTCCAATTATAAACTTCTTTTTGTCGCTTTTTGTAGCGTACTCAATAATGCCCTTTGTACTGCCGACAAAATCGGCAGCTTCTACAACTTCAGGACGGCATTCAGGATGTACCAGCAGAAGTGCGTCAGGATGCTGTTCTCTGACTTTTTTCACAGCATCTATCGTAACCCTGTGATGAGTGGGGCAAAATCCCTTCCATAATATCATGCGCTTTTCAGGCACCATACGCGATATATAATGTCCCAGGTTTTGATCAGGAACAAAAATAATTTCGTCTTCCTTCAAAGACCTGACTACCTTCACCGCGTTTGATGACGTGCAACATATATCGCATTCCGCTTTCACCTCTGCGGACGAGTTGATATAGCATACCACTGCCGCACCCGGATGTTTCTTTTTTGCTTCCCTCAGTTCTTCGGCAGTCACCATGTCAGCCATGGGACATCCTGCATCAATTTCAGGAAGCAATACTGTCTTTTCAGGTGAAAGAATTTTTGCGCTTTCCGCCATAAAATTAACGCCGCAAAAGACAATAACGTCAGCATCCGTTGAAGCGCAATGCTTGCTCAAAGCAAACGAGTCGCCCACAACATCAGCTATTTCCTGAACTTCTTCAATTTGATAGTTATGGGCAACAATTATTGCATTTCTTTTTTTCTTCAGTTCCAGAATTTTATCCACAAGTTCGCTCTTATTCATAAACAACAGTTCCTCGTTTTATTATTTTTCTACTTATTATTATAATATATTTTGCAGGATTCCTCCTTACAAAATTCAAACTTTAATTACTTATTTTAATACGTTACTTTTCTTTTGTAAAGGAATAAGGACAAAGATGTTGACATAATATTTTAATGAGAAAAAAACAAAACCCCATGCTTTTGGCATGAGGTTTTGATAAATTTCTGGCAGAGACCTACTTTCCCGGGCCGTCTCCAGCCAAGTATCATCGGCACTGAGAAGCTTAACTTCCGTGTTCGGTATGG
>DULF01000070.1 GCA_012840535.1 Clostridiaceae bacterium | reverse complement strand
GCGGGAACTGTTCAAATAATCAAGAATTTTAAAGAGAATAGTACGCCGGCTACTCTCTAAGTCTGTTACAATTTATTGCTTTGTGGTAGAAAATCTAAAAGTTATAAAGTCTCTTGCCCTGAAAATATAAGCTGTTAAAAAATCAGTTATTTTTTCAGTGGTTCCGCACCGTCCCCGTGGTTCTCCAATAGTGTCGAAGATAGTAAAAAAATGATAAATTTTTTTGTTAACGATTTTGTTAACTGCCGGTGTTTTATAATTATCTAAAAACAACATGCATTGCTGATATATGCACTGCTGGTATTGGGCTTGACAGTCATGCATGTACAAGGCAAAGGGGGTATATATATAAAGTTATAAAAACGGCAACAATATGGGCAATTGTAATTGCTCTTTCAGTAGCTTTGGCAGCATGTAACCATGCAGAAGAACCTGTCAATAATTCATCAGTAGCAGAAAAAACAATCTATACTGATTACCATATGCACATACAGAGCAAGCCGATGGCCGATGTTTTAATAGCGATAACTGGAAGTGATACGTTTAGCGAGAATCAACTGGAAGAGTTCTCTGCTGTAACAATAATTGCGCTGTTGGATGAAGCAGGGCTGGACCGGGCTTTTATATTATCAGAAGCATATATTCTCGGAAACGATCTAATCGCAGGACTCGACGAGTATAATGATGTGAAGAAGGAAAATAATTATTTTGCCATTCAGTGTGCCAGGTATCCCGAAAGATTAATAGGATTTTTCGGTGTAAACCCTCTAAAGGAATATGCGGTAGAAGAAGTTGACAGATGTTACGATGAACTGAAGCTTCCGGGATTAAAGCTTCAGTTTGCCAATTCAAATGTTGATTTGACCAACCCGGAGCATCTGGCAAAAATACAGGAGCTTTTTGCTCATTGTGCTGAAAAAGGAATACCAATATTGCTTCATTTTAGGAACGATAATCCCGAATTCGGGAAAAAGGACGCTGAGATACTTATAAACGAGGTAATCGCCAAAACTCCGGGACTCAAGCTGCAAATGGTTCACTTAGGGGGTTATAGAGGATTTGATAAGGCAACCGAAGAGGTAATCTCAACTTTTATTGAAGAATACGAAAAAAACAAAAACCTGGATAAAAGCAACATAGTTTTCGATATTTCCGGTGTTGTTGTAACTGAAAATGAAGAAATAAAGGGTATGCTTGATAGTACAACTGAGGAACAGCATAAAAGAATAGCAGATTATATCAGGACATGGTGAATAGAAAATGTAGTATTTGGTAGTGATTGGCCTTACTCCTCACCGGCAAGCTACATAAACAATATAAAAAGGCTGCTGCCCCTTAATGAGGACGAGATCGAAAAAATATTAAGCAATGATACAAGCATAAGATTGTTTGGAAGCAGCGAAATTAGACATCCTGATTTAGAGGAGCTTCTTGAGACTCTTAAAAAGGGTATTAATTACAACGCGCCCTTCAGTGCTAAATTAGATGAATAGGCAGGGACGCGGTAGCCAAAGGAAATAGCCAGAAGACGGTTCTTGCGGTTATTTGTTAGCTGATTACAGAGAGAATAAGGTGATAAGGGTCTTCTCTCGAAATAGAGTTGAAAACCGGTGAGCTACGTATAGTTCTGGTTCGTATATATAAGTGTGATGTGAGAGGTGAGAGTAAAGAAAGGCTTTGATGCCCGGCTTAATCTCACCTATAACCAGGATTTTGATTCAATCAGCCAATTCGGTTTAAGGGGGTACATATGTGAATCTTTATTGTATGAGCACGCATGATGAAGAACTATTCAGGTTCTTACCATACATATAATTGGCATGGTTTCAGACATCGGGTTTTGAATTTGTAATCATGAAACTAAAAACACTAAAAAAAGAAATCAAATCATAAAAAATGGAGGGAATTTTATGTCAGAGGAAAATGTTAAGCTGTTTTATGAAATGCTGGCGGAAAACAGGGATCTGCAGGAAAAGGTTAAAAAAGCGGGCGAAAAGTATACAGGACAGAATATGGACAAGGAAACAGTTGAGCTGATCATGCAGAATGAACTTTTACCTCTTGCAAAGGAAGCAGGGTTTGAATTTACACTGGAGGAGTTAAAGGAATTTGCGCAGATAAACTATCAAGGCGAAACAGGTATGCTGTCGGACGATGAACTTAACGCGGTTGTTGGCGGCGCAGGTGCCTGTGTTGTGGGAGGTTACAGTGCAGGTGGTTGTTTCTGTGGTATCCTTGGCTTTGGGGATAATCCTGATGATCAGGGAGCCTGCATGGGAGTCGGAGTATTTGTTAATAAGATTATGGAGAAATTTTGCCGGAGGTGCGGATGTAAAGAAATGGAACAAATTTACAAAGGTCCTGTTCCTGCTTATCGCTGTACTAATTGTAGTGCAGAATATTTTTATGATGAGTGGTACTACAGTATACTTTGACAAGGGAACCGGGTTATTGCGGTTGCTCCCCGTGTCATCATTTTAAAGGGTGTTTTAGTGTCATCTTACAAGTCCCGCTGTTATGCAGCATTGGCAGCAGTAAACGGCTGCAGGTCCGATGAACCGGTTTTAAATGATTAAAGGGGATTGAAGGGGGAAGAGGTATTGTTTTACAAACTTAAAGAACAATTCATTCTCAGGGGCTGGGAAAGACTGCCTTATGCCATACAGGATAGGAGGAGAGGTCTGACGGCCTTCCTGGACGAGACTTTTTTCAGGCGGCATCTTCTTGCAATGGTTTGGTAGATGTGGATTCACCGTTTATTCTGCCGAAACACAGGGATACGGTTGTTCTTTTGTCCCACGAAAACTACAGATGATTTTATCGGTGTAAAAATAGATTATAATATGCTATGCAGTTGATAGTCAGAGAACGCCCTTAAAACTCCAATATAGATGATAGTTAAAAACATAAAGAAAGATTGTCCAATGATTCGCTGTTTATGGCAAAGACAAAAAGACATGGATATGGTATATATTTTACAGAGGATTTAATATGAGCGTATGCACGTTTATAGCAGCAAATTGCCTTATGGATGAAGTATAAGACCGTCAAAAGATGATTGGAGTGTTTAAATGAAGATAATAGAAAAAATAGTACAGGATTTAAGTACATATTTATCTGGTAAAAGAATAATAGAAATTGCTTGTGGCGATTCTAATTTTAGTCTGACTGCCTCAAAATTTGCAAAGGAAATTCTTGCAACCGATATTTCATTGGAAAGAGCTAAAAAATAGAGCCAGGCATGATTCCAAGCAATGTGAAGTTCAAGGAGATGAATGAATTTTAGACAGAGGGACGGTTCCTTTGTCTAATTTTAGACAGAGGGACGGTTCCTTTGTCTAAGAAAAAAGACAGAGCGCCGGTTAGATACAACAACTGTTCGAGACTGCTAAAAAATGAACAACCCTAAACATGGGAACGGTAGACTGTGCGAAAACCCAATTGTATAAATGTACCAGCACCACCTTCAAAGTAAAACAGCTTTTGTTTGGGATTAGATATCAAAAAATGATGTGTTTCTAGTTTAGTCAACCCACTTTTAACAAAGTCAATGGTATTATTAGCCGTTTTCGTACAGTCTGACGGTTCTTTTGTATAACTTTGATAGATAAAATTGATAAGAGGATGGCCCTTTAGCCTTGTATTAAAGTGTCTCACTATCATTCTGTATTAAACTCCGTTTTAAACTGGCAAACAAAGCAAAAGCAAGACGCAAGAACCGTCCCCCTGTCTCAAACAAGAAAAACGTCTCCCTGTGTATTGATATATTAAATTTTTCATGATAAAATAATGTTGTGCACACGTTAACATTAAGGAGGATTGGATTGTCTGTAACTATAAAAGATATTGCAAGATTAGCAAATGTATCTCACACAACTGTATCAAGGGCTTTAAATGATAGTCCGCTTATCAGTGAAGAAACACGTAAACGCATAAAGGAGCTTGCTGAAAAATTGGGTTATGTCCCTAACATTTCAGCCAAGAGTCTTGTTCTGGAAAAAAGCTATAATATAGGGCTGTTTACATCAAAAAAAATAGATAATATGCCCACCTCCTTTATGTATGAGGTATTTGACGGAATAAGCCAGGTTATAGAAGACAAATACAATCTGGTATTTAAGAAATTAAATGATACTGATGATATACAAGCAAATATTCCAAGAAAAAAATATGACGGTATAATATTTGTAAGTGTTGATGTGTCGGATATCAAGATGCTTTACAAGTTAGATGCTCTTAAGGTTCCTATGGTAGTTCTGAACAGGGATTTAAGTGATCTTGGTATGTACTGTGTATATGTGGATGAATATTCAGGTACCCGTAATGCAATTGAGTACCTTATAAAAAGCGGCCACACCAAAATTGCAATAATTAAAGGTCCCGAAAGCTTTATAACTTCAAGGGAAAGGTATAACGGATATATAGACGCATTAAGGGAAAACGGTCTTAATGTAAATGAACTTTATATAAAGATGGGAGGCTTTACACCTGATAGCGGCTTTGAAGCCATGGACTCTCTGCTTCGTCTTGAAGACCGTCCAACAGCCGTTTTTGCGTCAAATGACCTTATGGCTGTTGGTGCAATGAAGGCATGCAGCAGATGGAATATAAAAATCCCTGATGATATCTCCATATTAGGTTTTGATGATATGGATTTTTCCATGTACTTGTCAACCTCTCTTTCAACTGTAAGAAAACCTCGTAAGCTCATGGGACAAAAAGGAGCCTCAATACTTCTTGATATCTTGGAGAAAGGGCAGGTTTCCGAAAAAGCATGCATACTCAAAACGGATCTTATCATAAGAGAATCCACTAAAAGCAGATGATTTCTTCAGATTTTGTGTAGTATTTAACTTTAAAGAAATGAACGAAAATTATTTTTCTTAAATTATTTTTGCTTTAATATGCACACGTTAACAAAAGGAGGAGTTAATATGAATTCACATCTGGATTTTAATATCAAGGAGTTATTCAGCTCCTATATGAAGCTGGTTGATGTGCCACGGCTCTCCTTCGAAGAAACAACCGAGCCGGCCTTTTACGGAAAAAAGCTGGGGCTGGTAAACGGCTCTGCATGGATCCAACTTTGGAGCTATTATTTTGGCCGCATGTATTTACCGGGAGTGAAATTAGTAAACATAGGAAACGAGGCAGTTCAACTTAATTTTATGAAAGCCCATTCGGAAGGAAAAGCATGCCCCCCTCAAAAAAACATCGAGCTGTTTGCAAGGTATACCAGAGATTTGGTGGAGCTTGCCGAAGTTGATGCTATCTTGATAACCTGTTCTACTATGAATAGAAGCTTACCTTATGTCAGGAATGCTGTTTCCGAATTTGGAATTCCGGTCATACAGATTGATGAGCCTATGATGGAAAAAGCAGTTAATAATGGTGGAAGGATACTTGTTATTGCAACTCACGGTCCAACGGTAAAAAGTACGCAGCAACTGCTGGAAGAAACCGCGGCAAGAATGGGAAAGGCTAATGCTCTCCAATATGAGGGTGCTACTGTAGAAGAAGCATTTCATTTACTTGGAGAAGGAAAGATTGATGAGCATAACAAACTGATCGCTAATGCCATCAGAAACCAGCAGAAAATCAAACCAATTGATCAAGTAGTTTTAGCTCAGCTATCCATGAGTGTATTCAAACTTTCATATCCTGAGCCTGAAAAGATCTTTGGAATACCCGTCTTAACCAGTGGTGAAGAAGGCTTTAAGTATATTGCAAAAATATTTAAAGAAAAATATTTGCATCAAAAAAATAGATAAGATCTAAAATAAAGTGCCAGCTACAACATCCGGTACGACGGTTTAAAGCCCCGGCAGTTATTAGTAGCTGTCAGCCAGGGGTTATTAAACCTGAAACAAATACTAATAGAAAGGCGGATTTTATATGAAATATTTGACAGATCAAGAAATACGTAAGCTCAACGATATAGCATATGAAATAAGAAAGCTTTCAGTTGAAATGATTGCCTGCGGGCAGTGGGGACACATCGGTGGTTCCTTTTCACTGGCTGAAATCCTTGCTGTATTGTACTTTAAAACCTTGCATATAGATCCTTCTCAGCCCAAGATGGATAACAGGGATTATTTTGTGCTATCAAAGGCACATTGTTCTCCTGCTCTTTATGCAGCGCTGGCGCTAAGAGGTTTTTTCCCAATAGAAAAGCTTTACAGCTATTGCAGGCTGGGAGGGCTGGAAGGCCATCTTGATGCACTTGAAACACCCGGTCTGGAAGCCTCAGGAGGTTCACTTGGCATGGGACTCTCCTATTCTGTGGGAATAGCCTACGGCCTTAAGCTTAAGGAACAATTTGCCCCTAGAGTATTCTGCATTATCGGTGACGGAGAGCTTTCGGAAGGACAGATCTGGGAAGCGGCTATGTCTGCAAGCCATTACAGGCTTGATAATCTTATAGCTATAATT
>DULF01000069.1 GCA_012840535.1 Clostridiaceae bacterium | reverse complement strand
CCTTCAGATCAGGCCTTAGAAAAAATGCTTTATCTGGCATCTATGAATGTAATGAAGAAATGGACACAAAGGTATAAGAACTGGGATAGGGTTTTAAATCAGTTGACCATAATGTTTGAGGGACGGCTCGAACCCTACTTATAGGAAAAGCTGTCCCCCCCACCGCCCCAGTGGGGCTCGCCCTCATTGCCGGGCTGGCTAGACCCCACAAAATAAAGGGGATCTATGCCTTAATGAAATTATTGCCAGAAAATTTTGGTTTCATGCATAAAAACCAAGCTTCCTGGCAATAGTTTAAATATAAATTTGGTTATAGTTTCCTTGCTCGAGAAGGAGCATCCAGATTCAAACCAGCAAAATTATTTACATTCCCACCTCCGGCCTTAACCGGGGGTGTTTTTACAGTGTCTTGACGAAATTCTCCCATCCTCTTGCAACTGCCTGTGCAAGGTTCTCAATATGAAGGCATTCTTTGCACGTGTCAAGTGGCAGCAGCTCAACAATCACGCAAGTAGTGGAACCAGTATTTTTGTGCATGGCATAATAGTCCTGTCCTGGCTTGTTAGGATTCTCACGACTGAAAACCCTACCAGTCAGACCAGTTGCTTTGCAAAGCTCGTCAAAAATGCACTGAGCAAGTTTCTTTCCTCGTTCTGAATGGATTGAGTGTATACATTCCACTCGCTTTCCTGCGTTCATATTCAGGTGGATGCTCAGGCAATAGTCATATTTGTTTTTGACCAACGACTCACGCTGTCCGCCAATCGGGAGGTCAATGTCCTTGTCTCTTGTAATTGCCGGGTTGTATTCCTTTAACAATTCTTTCAGGCGCAACGCAATTGGCAATGTCAAGTCCTTTTCACGGTACCCCCCAGACGTTCCCCCTGGATCGCTGCCCCCATGACCTGGGTCAATAATGAGCGAGGGTTTCTTTTTCTGAGGCTGCTGCACTTTCGTGAGCTCTCCCCATGTTTTCGGGCCAACGATACCGTCGACTACCAAGCTTTTAGCCCTCTGAAATGCCACAACGTCATTATATGTCTTAGTGCCAAAATCACCATCGGCACCGGTGGAGCCGCAGTCGAAGCCATGATGAATCAGGAGTCGCTGCAGCAGGTTCACCCATACACTTTTAGCACCTTTTTTGAGTGTCGGTAGCTCGTCCTGACTATATTTGCGATACCCAACAAATATATTGCCCAGTCCCCGGCCATCATAGCTCTTGTTGATGATAGCATCCCCAACCATAATGACACTACTTCCACCGCCATCAAGGTTGGCAGCGTCCCGGAGCCCTAATGTTTTGGCGACTTCCCGCTGTTCATTTGAGGTTAGGCCTGCTTCATTCGTACTCCGACCATCAGCGGCAATAAAAACTATTGTACCATCTGATTTCTGTCCGAAAAAGGTCCGAGGATTTTTGCCAAGGATGTCCCTGAAATACTGCTCATTGTCATAGCTGTACGCACCGTTTCGCAGCAGCATATATGACGTGCCAACACACCACTCAACACCTGTGGGTATATTTGGCTCAAAATAAAAGCGACCGTCCTTGTAGCCACAATTTACAAAAGCATCACTCAAAGCATCACCAATAGATTCTGATTTTGGGTCCGACATATCGAAAAATGCTCGATTTACCCGGATCCAGGTGACCTCATCAAGTCTTGGATACCCAAAGATCCGACTAATATGTTCTCTTTTCCCAGGGATTCCTGGAGTGTCCTCGAGACGCAGTTCCGTTGGCTGAAACTCCACAATGTGGCATGTGGAATTGTAATATCGCTTACTGTATATTTTCATCCGTATCACTTCCTTTCAAAATCCCTTCTAAGTCTGGCATTTTCCCCTGATCCAATGCTTCCTCCGCCTTGTTTATTGCATTGTCTATAATTTTGGGAGACTTGTTTCCGAGCTTCTTAGAATTTTCAATCATGGATTTGTATTCATGTACTGCGTTATAACCGGTAAACATACACCCGAAGAAAGGTATGTTATATTTCAGCCCAAAAAAGTATTGTGCTATGCCCATGATGCATAAATCTAAAGCAAACAAAGCCAGTATACTGACGATTGCGCCGGCCTTCTTGTATATAGCGGCCTCTGCCTTTTCTTGGCTATATGTTTTGGTTTGTTTCGCATATAACAGCCCTGTCACCAAGTTCGCAAACAATCCTATCGCATATATGATAGCCACAACTACAATAACTTGCCAGCTCGCAATAATAGCGGCCAAAACCAATCCAAAAAGGCCTCCGGTTACAGCGGTTGAAACATTTTCTTTCATATACATTCCACCCTTTCTTTATATAATTTAAAAGGAGCCTATTCTTCAGGCTCCCCTTCTTCCGGTACTTCAAATTGCTCAGGATATTTTTGAGCAAGTATCGTCAGTATTTGCTTTTTCCTTTCTTCGCTCATCTGAATTATGTTGTCCATATTTATACCTCCTCCAATTCAATGCGTGGAGTTCCATTCGTTGACGCTATTTTCCAGCGATAATATTTTCCGTTTGAATCGTCTACTACGACATACCTGCTGTCATAGTAGGCATACTCCATTTCCGGGATTAATGTTGTTTCAGGGTCGATACGCAACTCGTACCAGCAAATGTCTCCCGCCTGTAGAGCTGTGGAAGTAAAGCCATTCTTTGCTTCGTTTAGTGTGCAAGTGTCAGTTATGTCGATTTCGATACCGCTTTCCAAGTCAACTTTTGTAACCCTTTCTATGCTCGTAAAGGTAAATCCTTCTAATGCAATGCCCTGCCCGTAAAAGTCAGCGTCGCCCAAAACTGGTTCGCAGTATATTGTTCCACTCGGCTTTGATGTAAGCACTTGCGGGTAATATGGGATAGTGATAGGTTCGGCTAGTTGGTAGATTAGCTTTGTTCCTGCTAATGCTGTCTGTGCTGCTACTAAATTTGCATAAGTACCTTTAGCAACAATAAAATCTACATAAGTCCCACCTGTATACATTTCAATAATATCATTTGCTTGAAGTATATACTCTTTAGTTCTCTCCGTCTTAATACCCTCAAGTACACTATACTCATCACATACGCCATTCGGCAGTCTCCGCAGTTCGCCACAGTTGACATAGACGTCTTGTGCAGAGTAGGGTTCGTAGGGAGTAGCGGTTGTACCTTCTTCGAGTTGGATTTTACTTATTATTGTTGTATATCCTTCATCATCCTCCTTATTAAACGATATTTTTAATTCATACTCATTAGCTGCGGTCATGAAAGTATGCTGTTTGTACTGTTGAGATTCAGTTGCATTGATAATAATTCTGCGTGCATAGAGATTATATAAGTTAGATATATTTACATTCGCTCTTACATTTGTACTATCTACAAAAAATCTAATTGTATATGTTGTATTTGGTTTTACTTTTACGATATATCCATTTCCTGATGTATGGGTATTATCGCCTTTGATTTCTATTTTGCTATTAATCACATCTAAAATAATATGATTTGGAGCTATTGGACCTGCAAAATAAGTTTCATTAATACGTCTAACATCAAACAAATTCTTCCCTACACGCCTTATCCTATATGAGCCAGAAGCGTGCTGTATCGGTGCATAGCTGTATGCTCCATCAAAATATTCTGTAAAAAGTTCATCTAATTCTTCTTCTGTTTTGTTGTAAAGGGGACTACTTTCATCGCCTAAATCTATTACCATCCAATTCCTTAAATAACATCTGGGATTACTACCATAAAATCCTATTATCATAAATGATAATGTAGGAGAGTCCGATAAAAAAGATACTAATTCATATTGTTGACCATCATATACCTCACGTTGTAATGCTCCAACCGATATAAGCATGCCACAGTTAAGACATTGAATTTCTCCGCGAACATAATATCTATGTCCCTCCTTATAAGGCAGATTTTGCGACATACTGAAATAAAAATCATCGCCGCTAAATTCTATAAGCAGAAATCTCTCATAAGGATTCGGGTGAAGTCGTTCAGGGTCGATGTTGTAGATGTTCCAATGCGACATATCCTGAAAATTACCGCTTTTGAGAATGTTTTCTACAATATTGATTTGGGTATTCCCTTCTAACACGAATTTATTGAATGGAGCTTCTGCTGCATTCTTAGGCAAACTTGCTATGCCGCCGATGGCTGTTTCTGTTACAGTGGGTTCCATATTTATATTCGCTCTGGCAAGCGCATGAAACTGTTCCTCCAACGGTGTCAGGCGCTTTTCTGTGGCAAGTTGTAGCTTATTTAGCTTATTTTTTAGAAATGTAAATAGTGCAAAACTCATGAAATCACCACCCAATCAGTACCATTGGATTGGTAAATTACATCATAATTTCCTACGACAACAAATATTGCACCAACTTGCACAGTATTGGCAGGCGGTCTGTCGTTTAGTGAGGCGCCGTAATATTCCATTGTGCTTCCATCAACCGTTACTTTGCCAATATTATTCGTTCCGGCAGGCAAGGCATCTGCTATTTTTTTAATACCTGCTGTATCTTTTATTGCGGTCAATAAATCGGCCAATGCGTTTATTAGAGATGCAAGGTCAACAGGATTTCCGCTTGCGTCATATAGTTCTACCCTGCTGGCACCGTTGCGGCCTTTTAGTACTTCATAGGCGTCTTGTAGGTCATTATAATATTGAGGTATAGGCTTGCCATCTACGTCCTTTTTGATTGCTATTGTATTATAAGCCATTTATCATCCCTCCTCTTCATAAGCGTACCAATATTGAATATTTTCCGACGGATTACTTCTTGGCTGTAACTGTCTTATAGTGTTTGGTTGAGTAGCCGTCACTGTTAAAATAAAACCATCGTCCTGGATTGATACATCAATAGATATGCCTGCTGTACTAATACTAATAAAACCCATGCCGCCGGATACAACAAAATAGCTTCCAGCGGCTGTTGGAGTCGTCAATACATTATTAACAACTCCAAATCGATAATCAACCCAATTTTCAGACGAATAAGGCGGGTCAGGAAATGTCGAGTTGTCAATCCGTACATTAAGCCTGCATCTGGCAAATATGCGTCCAGGTCTAAAGGGCAATCCTGATACGATAAATCTAGCTTTTTCGGCTCTTGCAGCTGTACCTTCGCCCGAAATCGGTTCTACAAGGCTAAATGCTGCTGTTCCGCTCGCCATGCGTGGGTTTTGATTAATAATGTTTATAGCATCTGCCATTTCTTGGTAACTGCTTTCTATTGTTACTAATTCTTGCTTTGTGTTTATTGCATCAACCAAAAGACCTTTTTTGGCTTCTATTTCCTGCTTTAAAGATAATATATTGCCTTCGATTCGGTTAAAATCATTACTTCGAGGTTTGACCGGATTAGTTATCCAGTCTATCTTTGGGTTGATCCATGCCATATTATCACCTCAGTAAATATTTCAAGTCGGTGTTCAGCAAAGCTGAACCCGTTGATATTACTTGATTTATAGTAACTGGAAACAAGTAACTTCACCTCCTAACCTCCAAACCTGCTAAAATAGAGATTTAGAAAGGGGATGAGGTCATTT
>DULF01000238.1 GCA_012840535.1 Clostridiaceae bacterium | reverse complement strand
GTTGTAAGCCTATTTTTAGGCATAACAAATTAAAGGTGTGAAAATTAACTAACTTTTTGCAAGAGTAATTTCCACCCTGTTTGTATTGTTTACGTGTAGTTGTAATTGGTGGTGCCTCATATATTTTTAATAGATTTAATGCTTGTTATTTTTTAAGAAGAGATGGATGCAGAGTAATCTTATCAGGTGGGATAAGTTCTACATTCATCCTTCTTAAACCTTCTTCTCCGTAGAGTGAAGCGAAGACCCAATAAGGGGTCTTATCACCAAGATTCAACCTGCTATATGAGTTGATATGGCTCATCATAAGATTTATGTCCTTCTGGGTAAACTCGTCAAGAGAAGTCCCTTTGGGAATAATACGCCGTATTAGTGCATGGTTGTTTTCTGATGCAGCTCTCTGGTAAGGAGCCTGTGGATCACAGTAAAATATCCGGGTTCTCTGTTGTCCATTCGAATCATATTCAATAGCTGATGGATTTGTGAATTCACTGCCATTATCGCAAAGCAATACCGGAAACAATTTGCAAAAAATATCAGGCCCAAGTGCCAGGTAAAGCCATTCGAAGATATTAATGACAGATTGGGAAGTGTTAGCATCTCTGATGAAAGCAAGCATAAGCTGTGGAACAGAAAAATGCAGTGTCAACAACACTTTGCCGCCTGGCCTTCCCACAAGCGTATCCATTTCAACTACGGGAAGGTCCGGATGTTCTTGCATGAATTTAAGAAAATCTTGATAAGTTCGGCCTAATCGGCAGCTTTTATCCACTTTAAACCTGTCTTTTATTTTTTTGCGTCTACCCATACGTACAACTCTTGGCATGTTGATGTTTCTTGCTGTAAAGATGCCATTGTCCACATAGTTGTAGAGCGTTCGTTCATCGAACATGATTTCATCAGCATGGTTAATACATATGTGATGAAGAGACTGCCCTTTCATAAGCAGAGGGCTGATAATGGAGTCCAGTCTTATAGCCTCTTGTTCAGTAATCTGTAAACCTTGACGGCTCTCGGAGCGAACAGTTTCATATTCCTTTTGTGCATGTTTAGCTGAGTAAATCCTCTTCTCCAGTGTACAGGACTGCCTGACTTCACATCCATTACAAACATAAGGCGGCTTTAATAGCCTGGAGCAAATCTCCTTTTGATATTCGTGACACAGCGATGAGCACATGTGAGACTTACAAAGGCGGCAATAATGGCGGCATCTTAAATTCCCGCAAAGATGCATAACAGGACAGTCAAAACGATACCTGCAGTCATTAAATGCTCTACCATAACAGCCAGTTTGCCTGAACTGGATATGGTTTTTTACTTCCTTGGCTATTGTGGTTGGATCTTTCCCAAGCTCACGTGCTATGCTTTTAAAAGGTACCCTGCTGATTAATCTTTGCTCGATTAAAATTCTCTCTTCCTGAGACAGATGTTTGAAGTTGTTCATATGTATACCTCCTAAGAGGCACCACCATAGATATATCATAGCTTTTTGAAAGACAATATTCCAGTTATTTTAAGTCAAAGAGATAGCAGAAATTTTTATTGAGGAACTCTCACTATTCTTTTATTTGTCCGGCTAATAGGACATGTCAAGACCTTTTGCGGCATAAACGGTTTCCTTCCCGGCATAGGCCGGGCCCCTCCCATTTATTCCACAGTGTCTTGACATGTCCTATTCCGCCAAGCATATTTTTTCACGCCGAGGGATGAAGGGAAAAAGCAAGCTTTTAATTCTCTTTATCCCACGACATTTCAATTATTGCATGGCGGTCGCCGGACTATTCTGGACATAATGATTATTAGTTTTTGCCTTGGGAATCAGCTAAAAAAGCAAGCTTAAAGCATTTAAACCAATTATACCGCAGGGTGGGGGTGGGACACGGGATTGGAGGGGGTGGAGGAACAAAATATTGATAATATGATGGCCTGTTCAAAAAGCAAAACATAATCATTAGATGAATAATACAACGTGCAGTTGTTTGCAAAAGTAACTTCCACACTTCTTACAATTCTAAATTTGCAAAACTTATTTCCACTTTCCAAAAATTGGAGTGGAATTTACTTTTTCAAATAACC
>DULF01000068.1 GCA_012840535.1 Clostridiaceae bacterium | reverse complement strand
CCGGACACTCGACGCTGATTGATTTGTTATTATCATTATCATAAGCGACAATCCTATAGTAGTAGATGGTGTTTAAAGTAAAATTATAAGTATCAATATATTCCTGTTCACTCAATCTTAGAATTGCGATAGTCGAATATGTGCCTGAACTTCCCGTTCTTCTCTGCACCATCAGGTCACAGGTGTTGTCAGGGTTGTTTTCCCACGTTATTTTGACCTGAGTTGGATTTAATATTTCAAATTTCAGATTTGAAGGCGCGGCAGGTTTTGATACATTGTCGGATATATTGCTGTAGCCTGCATAACCGCTGCCGTCTTTTGCGGCAAGCCTGTACCTGTATGCACCTGCCTCTGAAGGCGTGTCCTTAGCGCTTCCTCCCGTAAGGCTATAATAAACCGTTTCCCAATCGCTCCAACCGCTGCCGTCCCATTTTGACCTTTCCAGGGCAAAATATGAAATATGAGGGTAGCTTCCCCAGGATATTGTTGCTGTCCCGTTTCCCATCATAGCACTGATTGTTGGCGGCTGAATCGGAACAACAACAGCAACGTTTGAGTCAGGCGAACTGTGCTGCTCTGAAATGTCCTTGGACATTACAACATATTTAAGAGGAGTATTGTCATCCGGCGGAGGTCCATCAAAAGTATATTCATTGCTGCCGTCGTCAACAGTATAGGTTTCAGTGCCATCAACTCTTTTAATTACACTTTTCGCAGCCGCAGCCGACCTGTTCACCCATTTAAGCGTAATTTGGCGGGTGTTTACGTCAAACACCGATGTAAGATTTGAAGGAGCAAGCATTTTCGATGTTGTGACAGATGCGCTGCCCCTTTCAAGCTCCGTTCCCTGGCTGTCCAGCGCCTGCACTTCATAATGGTAGGTTGTTTCAGGCTCACATGCGGTGTCAATATAACTTGTATAGTTTAAGTCCTTGCCTACATCAATCGTATATATGAGTTGACCATCCTTATAAATATCATAATAACTTGCTCCGGCAACAGACGTCCATTTGAGGCTCACCTGTGTATCCGTGTCCGGCACTGCAGGAACTGCCGTAACGTTCATGGCAGCCTTAGCGTTCATCTGTCCCGTAAAAAGATTCATACAGATTATGGCAATTATAAGCGTAAATCTCAAAAAAACGTTTAGCCGCTTACTACACCTAAAATTGCGTATTCCAATAAATGTACATCCTATATTGCCGTTCACCATATATCTCCTCCCGGAAATGTATTTAAACGGTTTTACCGGTTTTCAAACAGCCATGTTATAACAGCTATACTTATTTATATATCGGCAGAATGGATTAAGTGTTAAATGGTTAAAAAATACATGCAAAATGCACTTGAAAACAGTTGGCTTTTTTAGTATACTATTAATCGGCAATCAGGTATGCTCCAGGTTCAGCAGTGCAGGGCAATACCAGGACTTATAAAATTACGTGTTTCCGTAGCTCAGCAGGATAGAGCGTTCGCCTCCTAAGCGAAAGGCCGTGGGTTCGACTCCCGCCGGGAACACCAGATGATACAGAAAATCCCAGCTTTTTTTGAAGCTGGGATTTTTTATTATTCTTTTGTACTCCGTTCCCCCTGTATTCCGTTGTCTTTTGGCATGTTCTTGGCAGTTTACCATAATATTGAACGCAAAACCGTTATCTGGTATAATTTCAGTGTCCGTTTTACAAACCGAGCTAAATACATATGAAAGGGGAAGATACACCATGCTTGATGGAATGGGATATGATGTGAGCAGTATGTATGGTTTATCAAGTTTAATGGAAGGCCTTGGAGAGCTGTTAACCGTCATACTTGTTATCAGCGCAATACTTTCTGTACTGCAGTGTTTTTTCGGCTATAAAATTTTCAAGTTCTGGATAGCCGTACAGGGTTTTTTTATTTTTGGGTTTATTGGTGCTTTACTGGGATTTCTGCTGTTTGAAGATAAGGATGGCCTTGCGTTTCTTTTTGCAATAGTCATTGGAATCATAGGTGCCCTGATTTCGTATAAGCTTTACAAGCTGGGCGTCTTCATACTGTGCTTCGGTACAGGCCTTATAGTTGGTATTATACTTGGAAATCTCGCAAGGATTGAGTCTGGCGCAACGGCAGCCCTGGCAATAGTTCTTGGAATTATTTTAGGCATAATTGGTGTTATTCTTATAAAGCCAATAATAATACTGTGCACCGGATTTTCAGGAGGTATGACCTTAGGATCAATACTTGCAATGTTAATAAAGTCAAGCAATGCTCTAGGAGTTATCCTGGGTATAATTATCTCCGTATGTGGTGTAGTTTTTCAGTTCTATTTGGACAAAAAGGCTGCAAAAACGCCTGAAAATGCCGGCACTGTTCCTCCCGTCAGCAACAACCCTGCCTGATACCTGTCCATGTGCTGGTTTTACATACGGTAACTTTAAACACAAATATGCTCTGTCTTTTAACAAAGACAGAGCTATTTTAATTCTGAAAAATTTCATTTTTTTGGAACTATAGACATGTCCTGCCCGTCTATTACATAATAATAATTGTTCGATTTAAATCTATATGGATATAAAGGAGGGTTTCCTATGTTTTTTAAGAGAACGCTGCCGATTGCCACAGCAATGATGCTGGTATTTTCACTGGCAACAACTGTACTTGCTGAAAGCATAAGTAAGGAAGAGCCCAAGCCTGTGACTGGACCCGAAGAAATTTTGCCTTATGAAGTAATAACTGAAGATAAGGTAAAAATCAAGAAAGAAGAGGCTATCAAGCTGGCTGAAGACTTCATAAAAAAAGACCTCATAAAAGATGCAGATGAATATAAACCCGGAAACATTTACTTAGAGCCTAAATGGCATATGGGCAGAGCTATGTGGACCATAGATTTCTACAAAAGCAAGTATCCCGGAGGAAACGTTAATATCGGAATTGATGCGAACACAGGCGAAATCTTTTTCTTCAACCATTGGGAAAACTACGATAACGAGAAAAATTTTGTTGCCAAGCTGACAAGAGCCGAGGCAAGAGTTATAGCCGAAAAATTCTTAAAAGACAAGTTCAATATAGATCTGGCATCATATGAACTGCAACGTGAACCTCCCTACCAGTTCGGATATAAAATGGGTGAAGTAAAGGAACAGGTTATATATAATTTTACATACTATAAAAAAATAAACGGAGTAATGCTCAAGGGCAGCAATATTTACGTCTCAGTTGATGGAACCAATGGAAGTATAAGAAATTACAACAATAACCACATTGATTTGGATATGTCAAAGGTGCCACCTGTGGAAGGAATAATTACAGCCGAAGAAGCAATGAAAAAATATAAGGAATCTACCTATCTTTCGCTCCAATACGTTACTGCATATAATGAACCTTTTTATGTACCGGCAAAATCTAAAATTTTACTGGCATATGTCCCTCTTTCATATGTAACCTTTATTGACGCAGTAACCGGCAAACCTGTAAATTATGACGGGAAACCTGCCGAAATCACAAACAGTCAATACAATCAGCCTGAAGAAAAACCTGTCCCATTGGACCCTGACGCGAAAATTTCAGACAAGGCCATTGATGAAAAGGAAGCTAATGCCCTGGCCCAAAAATATAAGACCATGGTAGAAGAACTTTACGGAATGAAATTCGATGATAATCAATCATATTACCAGCCGTCAAATTATAACGCCATTGATGATATCTGGAACTTTAGCTGGTATTTTTATGATGAAAGCCAGAGTGTGAACCTTAATTTCAGTATAAAAGGAAAAACAGGCCATATTAACAATTTGACCGTATACAGGTACAATTATAAAAACGAAATAGCGTTGAAAGAAGGCCAACCTCCTGAAGAAATTGTAGAAAGATATAATTGGAGCCAATGCAAGGAAAAAGCGCTTGAAATCATCAAAAAGATGTTACCTGAACAGTATGGATTTTACGCAGACCGGAACATGCAGGAACCCGCATTTGACGATGAGGTCATGAAAACCATGCGGGATTACAGTTACACATTCACAAGAGTTGCCAATGGATTATATTACAACGAAAATTCAATTTATGTAAACATTGACCGTGAAACCGGCGAGCTTGCGTATTTACATTTCAGTTGGAGCGATGTTGAGTTCCCGTCAACTTCAAATATAATCGGAAAGGACGCAGCTTTAGAAAAATATTTCCAGGGAATTGTACCAACACTTGAGTATATTGTTCCATACACCTATGACAAGGATAAGGGAATCGATACATACTCCGACACCCCGATCCTTGTATATTCGTTCAGTACCCCGGTATTTGGATACAGCAGTTATTTATTGGATGCGGTTTCCGGCAATCCGATTGACTGGAACGGAAGCGAATTAATATTTGAGTGGGATGAAAATGGTGCAAACATGAAGGACCACTGGGCAAAAAGAAGCGTGGAATTGTTGATAGCCCAGGGGATTATTCGAAATTACAATGTTGACTATGATGCATATCTGACAAGAGCCGAAGCCGTCAAGATGATGGCTATCGCCAAAGGCAGGCTGTATTATGGCAGCGACCAGTTCACTGAACAAAGCTATCCTGATGTGCCAACAGATGATGAAATCTACTTTTTTGTAGAAAACGCGGTCAAGCAAAAAATCCTCACGGACGTTTCCGGAGAATTCAAGGGAGATGAGGAAATAACAAAAGAAGAGTTTGTAAAACTTTTGGCCAATCTCCTCGGATATTCAGACATCGCCAAGCACAGCAATATTTTCGCGCTTCCCGCCGGGATTACAAATATAAGCGCTGATGCAAAAGGAAGCGCTGCCATCTGCTATGCGCTCGGGATACTTCCGGTTAAAAGCGGCAGCGCTTTCGACGGCAGTTCAAAGGTAACATGGGCGGAAGCTGCGAACGCGTTATATAAGGCCTTGGAATTTATTAAATAAAGTTGTTTTTGAATAATATTTAGTAAAAATATTGAGGCTGTGTGAACGAGGGCAGAAGCCTTATAGGTTTCCGCCCTTTATTTTTAACTTAAATGTAATTTATTTTTTATTCCATCTGGGTAATAATTTTACATATAACTGTCGATACTATATTATGAAAACAGTTCATTTGTAGTATAATTAGAGCAGGTGGTGTTATGGAAAGGCTGAGAAATTATGTGGATATTTTTATCCGCCTTATACTATTTATAATTCTATATATAATATTGCTGCCTGTAAAACTTCTGCACCATTTTTCAAGAAGAAGGGTTGCCGTCAAATAGGCAAAGCTGCCGGGATTTATAGATACAGGTTATTGCTGCGCTCAAATTTTCATTTCAGCCTGAAGTTATGCCATCCTTGACATAATTCTACGGAGGTCGGAATTTACAGTTGGATAACGGGAAAAATACGTGGGGGACTCCCTGGACCGGTTCATATTTTATGAAAGAAGCCTTGAAGGAAGCAAAAAAAGCATACAAAAAGAATGAAACTCCAATAGGCGCCGTTATTGTGAAAGACGGTATGATTATTGCCCGCGGACATAATGAAAAGGAGCTGAAGATGGATGCCACACTTCATGCTGAAATGACGGCTATTAAAAAGGCCAGCAAAAAGCTTGGCAGTTGGCGCCTTAATGACTGTGACATCTATGTCACCCTTGAGCCCTGCACAATGTGCGCAGGAGCAATCATACAAGCGCGGATCCGCAGGCTTTACATAGGCGCTCCCGACCCTAAAGCCGGAGCGGCAGGCTCTGTAATCAATGTATTTGCAATCGAAAACTTTAATCACAAGGTTGAAGTTATACATGGAATACTTGAAGAAGAGTGTTCCAACATACTAAAGGTTTTTTTCAAGGAACTCAGGGCTAAAAAAGCCGGAAAGCACGTGTGGGAAAGTCTGGAATAGCTTCTTAATACTTTTGCCGCAAATTCCTATTGAGTTTTACATGCCGTATATGTTAAAATCTTATACAGACTAAAGACACTGAACAGACTAAAGATACGGAAGAGTATCGAAGCGGTCATAACGAGCCTGACTCGAAATCAGGTGTACGTTTACAGCGTACCGTGGGTTCGAATCCCACCTCTTCCGCCAAAATTTAACCGGAAACCCTGAATACATCAGGGTTTCCGGCTTTGACTTTTTCTACTTTTCATTTGCCGTCCCTGCATTTGAAGGCTTGCTTTTCTTTAAAGACAACAAAAGCAACAGAAGGGGAACAAAAACTTGGAAGGGCAGTGAATAGTAAGACCATACCTTTTCAGTCCAGCTGAACAGATCAAGAACGCTTTCATGTACCCATATTGAAAGTACGACACAAAAAGTTGAGATTGCCCCTGTCAGGTTCCTGTAGTCATTGATTCCTGCAATCTGGCATAATGCTCTTGATGCCGCGTAAAGGCAAACTGAAATTTTTATCCCGCCGCCAATCAGCAGATTTATGTCTACCAGCGGTTCTATATTAAACTCCGGAATAATCAACGATGTCAAATGAGGGATAAATGTAGCACGATCCATTAAACCGCTTCCCAGAACAGATATATCCCTGAAAAATATTAAAACTTGCATTAAGGTTGATACTATTGCTGATATAAGCACTACATTTTTCAGCTTTTCCTTTTGGTTTAAATGGGGAAACAGCATAAGAAACGCAACAGTTTCACCGAAGGGAAAAGTTATAAAGCTTAAAGCTGTCTTTAGCACAGGCGTTATGCCATTCTCCAGTATAGGGAGGAAAGCTGTGAAATCATGGACTGTGAAGAGCGACAAGCTGATAATGAGCATTATTACAGGTATCAGGGGAACCAGCAGCTCGCTTAATCTTCCTACCACCTCAATTCCGCTGTTGACTGCATACAACAAAACAGCTGCAAAAAGCCCTATCACTACAACCATAGGCATTTCCGGAAAGGTCACGCTGCAGATAAATTCGCCAAAATCCCTGAACACCAGGGAAGCCAGGTGGATGAAATACCATACATACAGAATGGCGACAATGGTTCCTGCAACTTTTCCCAGCTTTTCCTCCAAAATATCCACCAGGGTTTTTGATGGGTTCAGCAATGCAATAGCTGCATAAACTCCCATCAGCAAAACGCCGCATGCTCCTCCGATGAGAATGGCCAGCCATGCATCGTTTTTTGCTCCCTTTGCAGGAGCCAGTATCACGGTGCTTCCAAAAAGGAAGCCCGATAAGAGCAGAAATAGCTGTATACTTGATATCCGCACTTTTCCCATTACTCCAAAACTCCAATCATCTTAAACACTGCTTCTATCCATTGGGCGGGGCTGGAAGGTCTTCTCCCTGCTGCCAGTAGCAAACTGATACTCAGGCTTGTTGCCATAAGGCAGGTATATATTACAAATACCTTTGCCGGCTCTTTGTTTCGAATGAATCTTAGAAAGTCAGAAATAATTAAAACAGCAAATACAGCCAAAACTATTAACATTACGTCATTCATCCTTTTTTACCGGACTTTTTATAATGCCTGTCCTCATTACTTTTACATCCACCTGAATGTCCGCCGGAAGCTTGCTGAAAATGTCATTCCAGTCTTTCTTTACTTTTTTCCAGTACTCCGGATGGTACTTGTGCACATACGAACCAAAACCGAATATGTCGCTGGAGTACTCCTTTTGTGCTTTCTCCAGCGCCTGTGTGATTTCTTTTTTTATTTCGTTTTTAAGAATTTCTTTAAGTATACTCAAGTCATCCTGCGAGTCTAGCCTGCCCCTTCCTTCGTATGCCCCCACATTAGCCTCAACTTCAACTTTAATGGTGAGCGTGGATGGCTCGCCGTTTTCAAATCTCACTTTTGCTTTCCCTTTTGACCTTATTATTTCCATCGCTATCTTGCCCTTATCCACAGGAATATTGACAATAGCGCTTTTCACTTCGCCTATGGCAAACATGTACCCCCGTGTTTCATAAGGATCCAGCCAACCGGCCAGTTTTTCGTCTTTAATAACAGCAACACCTTCTGTCCTGATCTCTTTATCCCCCGCTTTTGTTATTTGTCCAATGGCAGGCTGCCTTTCGCCGCTGTCTATATCTTTAATCAGGTCAATCAATGTGGTTTTCTTCACTGTTCCCCTTGAAACGGTATTCTCTGCTGTTTCTTTTATGTATACGGCAGGTATGGAATCCATATCATTTTCAATTTCAAGAATTTCACCGGGCGTCACACCTTTTGCCACAAGAATATTCATTCCATAATTTATGTCATTTTCTCTCTGGAAAAAGTCCAGGACTTCTACCATACCCTTCTGCAAAAGCCTTTCTCCGAGGATAAGAACCTGGGCTGTGCTAAAAAACAACCTTTTGTCAACAATAGACAATATGCCTCTTATAGCCTCAAAAACTGTTTCGCCTTCAAAGGACTCGACAAACACGGGCTTTGGCTGCGCACCTCCACCTTTTCCCTTTCCGGAAGATACGGTTTGGATTGCGGCAGGCTCCACAACCTGGACAGTCAAAAGAACTTTGCCGTCTTCTGTCCGGTCCAGTCCAATGCCCGCCACAATGTTTATTTCAGTCAGGTCCCTGTTGTTCCAGCAGCCGGTCAGCAGCAAAAGAATCATAAGTAAAAAGGCAATTCGCACTATACCGCTTCTTTTTTTAATCTTTCCATACATCAAGACTTTGCTTTCGCCTCCTGGCCGTTTGTCCCTTTTCTGCGACTGACGTTCTTCTGCCACAATATCCTTGGCCTTGTCACCATAGCCCAGATAGGCACCAACACAAAGGAATCCTTGATGTCAGAAAGCGTAAGCGGCGAAATAGGTGCCATATAGGGGACCCCGAAGGAACGCAGCCTGCAAAGGTGTATAAAAACAGCCACAGCTACGAGAGTAACCCCAAGGAAGCCCAGAAAATTAGCTGCAGCCAGGAATACAAAACGAAGCAGCATAGTAGCCCGGATAAGTGGTGGGACTATAAAGCTGCAAATAGCTGTAATAGCTACGATAATCACCATTAAGTTGCTGGCAATTCCCGCCGCCACCGATGCCTCGCCCAGCACAATTGCACCTACAATGCTCAATGCCTGGCCGATGGATCTTGGCATACGGACGCCCGCTTCACGCAGGAACTCAAAGGCTATAATCATCAATATTGCTTCAGTAAAAGGAGAAAAAGGAATTCCCTGCCGTGAAGCCGCCAGTGTGATCATCAGCTTGAACGGGATTACCGTGTGATGGAAGCTGACAAGCGCCACATACATGCCCGGCAGTATGTTTGATATCAGCAGCGCTGTCAGGCGCAGCAGGCGCATAAAGGTTGCAAAATAGGCGTGGTCGTAGTAATCGTCTGTAGCTTGTATGGATTCTATAAAAAGATATGGAACGGTAAGGACATAGGGCGTGCCGTCACATAATATGGCTACACGGCCCTCCAGCAGTTTTGCAACCAGCTTGTCGCATTTTTCAGTGTTTCCTACTGTGGGGAACAGGGACAGGCGGATGTCGGAGATGTACTGCTCGATAATACCGGTATCAAGTATGGCATCGGTTTTGATTTTTCTGAGTCTTTTCCTCACTTCACTGACAATCTTATCATTGGCAATCCCCTTGATATAGCAGATGCAGATATCGGTTTTCGTCTGTTTCCCTAGACGCATCATCTCCAGTTTGAGATTAGGGTTTTTAATTCTCTTGCGAATGAGAACCGTGTTCGTAAGCAGGTTCTCGACAAAGCCTTCCCTTGCACCTCTGAGAGATGCCTCTGTATCAGGTTCCTCCACCTGCCGTCCCTGCGGCGCCTTTACTCCAATCACCAGTGCCTTGTTTTCCCCGTCAATAAAAAGCAAGGCTTCCCCGGATATTATGTTATCCACTGCCTGTTGCATATCATTGGCTTCTTTTATGTCATTGTTGACGATTACACATTCCTTAAGCAGCTCATATATGCTGCTGCCCACATGCAATTCTGTATTTGACAAAAAGTCAAGAACCGGATGGATCACATCACGGTTTAACACCTTCTTATCAACAAAACCGTCAATGTATGCCACCAGTATTTTAATCAAGCCGTTTTTTCCACATGAAACTTCCCGGTGCAAAAAATCGCTGCAACCGAAAAATATTTCACCAAGTCTTTCCTTAACAGCTTCAACCGTTTCAGGTATTGGCTCGCATGAATCGGTATGCGTATTATCATGGCCGGTGCTTTGATTTCGTACTTTGATTCGTTTTCTTATTCGTTTTCGTTCGGTCATATTATTATCACCTGTTTTCATTATAACCATTATCTGCCCCTGAAATTCATGTCATGGGGACGGTTCTTCTGACACACTTTTTCTTTTGATGCAGCCGTCCCATTTTTGTGTTATTATAAATACATACAGTTCTTGTAAATTTGAATAGGAAGTGAAACTTAATGGATTTTTCAAATAAAACAGTAATAATAACAGGGTCCGGAAACGGAATTGGCAAGGCAATTGCTTTACTTTATGCAGATAAAGGGGCCAATGTGGTTATAGCAGATATAGATGAAGCAGCAGGAGCACAAACAGCCGCTGTCATTAAAGAACATGGCGGAGAAGCTCTTTTTGTAAAAACAGATGTAAGACTGGAAGAGGATATTGTACTCTTAATGGAAACAGCATATCAGGCATACGGCAGAATAGATATTTTAATCAATAATGCAGGAATAATGATATATAAGTCCCCTTATGATTTAACAATGAAAGAATGGGACGATGTAATAAACACGAACTTAAGAAGCGTTTTCTTATGTTCACGTGAAGCGGTAAAATACATGCGCCAAAACAAGGAAGGCGGGTCTATTGTAAACATTGCCTCCACAAGGGCCATCATGTCCGAGCCTAATACAGAAGCCTATGCCGCCTCAAAAGGTGGGATTGTCGCAATTACACATGCCCTTGCAGCTTCATTGAGCGAAGACAGGATTACCGTTAATGCCATTTCCCCGGGTTGGATCGAAACCGGAGATTATTCAAAATTAAGAAAAATTGACCATGAGCAGCACCTGTCAAAGCGTGTTGGAAAACCGGATGATATTGCACGGGCTTGTCTTTTTTTGACAGCCAAGGAAAATGATTTTATCACTGGCATTAACTTAGTTGTAGACGGCGGCATGACAAGAAAAATGATATATGAAGAATAGACTTGTACATCATTGGAATGCTTAAACCCACTGCTAAATTGGGTTTTGACATTCCGACACATATGATTTATTAATTATAGACCTCTATGCCTGCAATTTCCCTTCTTGACTCATTTTGCCGTTATTTCAGCCCTGTACTCGGGGACAGCTCTTATGGACTTTATTTCAGCATCACCATTTCCTCTTTTTGAAACAACCAGGGCGGCCATCTCAGTATATTCCACTCCGGCATCCCCATCAGGGCTCGTTTTTGGCAGGATGTGGATAAACAGTCCGCTTTGAGCCAAACGGGGCATAAACCTTTTGAGTCCTATTTCCCATGTTGTACCATTGTTAAAATTATCATTGACCAGCCTGCCGTCCATCCATGCCTCCCCTATGTCTCCGCTGTACTCTATTTCAAGGAATATGTCGTTGAGGCCGTCCAAAGCATTACCAAGGCAAATGTATGCGCTGTCCCGGCTTAATTTCTCGATTTCGGGAGTTAAAACCTTTTCCGGGAACTCAATTCTGTAGCCTGCAAAAATTCCTTTATGACCGCAACGGCTTATGCCTGCACCAGATGCTTCAAGGTTCAATCCCTCATGAGGAAACATATATAAGTCTGTTGCTCCTCCACCCTTTTTGTCCAGTATAAGCTTTTCTTCATTGAAAATAATCCCGGCATCCGCAATTAATACCCTTTCTTCACCCCAGGCTTTTCCTTTCCAGAAGCACAGTGATTCCTCATGTGTCAGCACCGTTATTACCACAGATCTATTGTCTTTTGCCGTACTGAATCTGATTATGCCGTTAATCCCCGCTTCTGCAAAAACATACACCAGCCCGTCTTCATAAAGAACACTTCCATTCTCCACTGCAATATTTCTGACATCGGAGCTCACAAATGCAAATTCAGTCCGTATGCCGGGCGGTGCAAAAAAGAAATAATAAGAAGCGTCTTCCTGTCTTAAGGTTGTCAGCAACTGGGCAGTTGAATAATGCAGTACAGCGTCTTCAATTAACAAGCGGAAAGGCAATATGGCTGAAACTCCCTCTTTGAGTTCCAGGCCTTTTTTTAACGGAAACCGGATATTGCCTTCATTTGTGTCCAGGCTGAAAAACAGGTCTTTATGCTCTTTCATTTGCACATGGTCCTGATAGTTGTTAAGGAACAGGAAGCCATATCTGCCATTGGTGCGTACAGCCCATCGAAGGCTTGATGTATCCTCCGGAGTTATACCGGAAGCGTCATCAGGAAGTACAGTAGCCATTGGAGCTAGTTGCCTTCCAAACTCATTTATGAATAAAAACTGCCTTTTAAGGCGCCTGTAGGATTCCGAGAGCTGTCCGAACTCCCTGATAGGAGCCTGGTAATCATAGGATATACGGGGGCATTTATATTCATTAAGATATGAGCGCTTGCCTACAGGATTTGATCCGCCGTGGTACATGTAATACCCCGGAAGGTTTGAGCCCGACCCCATCTTTGTTGTAAAAATAGCCTCCACAGCCTGTGCGGGGACAACTGGCCTGTTTTTGTAATAAGTTAGCATGCCCCCTCCCATTTCGCAACATAAATAAGGAACCCTGTTCATATCATAGGTCCCGTTTTCCCAGTGATAATCACGAAATACATAATTGGCGGATGGTTTTTGGTTGGGGTCGTCTTCCCATGCAAAAAAGGCATATCCTCCATACATTGGCAAAAGCTCGTCCTCACATACGGGAGAACCCCAGGCAGTACATGTATACAGAGGCACCTCGATTCCTGCCTCCACGGCAAGCCTTTTGAGTATCATCATATGTCTGATGCCTCCCGTGCCTGAATCCACCCATTCAACACCTTTATTAAAGGTAACCTCCCAAG
This sequence comes from Clostridiaceae bacterium, assembly GCA_012840535.1. Lineage (GTDB taxonomy): Bacteria > Bacillota > Clostridia > Acetivibrionales > DUMB01 > DULF01. The sequence continues at coordinate 14,097 of DULF01000068.1, read as the reverse complement.
GGGCTCCGCTGTGCATGAATTCATTTTCCAGCTGCACACCAATCACAGGGCCCCCATCTTTGTAAAGCAAGCCTGTAAGCTGCCTGGAAATTTCAGTATACAACCTTTTAACATAAAAAAGATACCGGGAGTCATTGGAACGTAGCCGGAATGGCCTTGCATACAGCCAGTCCGGTATACCCCCGTTTCGGGCTTCTCCGTGGCAGAAGGGACCAATTCTCGGAAGAAAAAACACGCCATGTTTTCCGCAAAGCTCAGTAAAACGGCGAAGATTTTTATCACCGCTCCAGTCAAATATCCCTTCTTCCTCTTCGTGATGGTTCCAGAATATATAGGATGAAATAATATTTACCCCGCCGGCTTTGATTTTCAGTATTTCTTCTTCCCAGAAACCGCATGGAAAGCGTGAAAAATGGAATTCTCCCATTACAGGTATCCAGGGTTCTCCATCCAATTCAAGATAATAATTTGTAAGGCTGATGCGCTTGCCTTCCGGGTTTATCCCTTCATACTTTAGATGCCCGGAATAAATCTCTCTTGACACTTTTCTCAGGCTAAGGCTATATAAGGACATTCCAGTTAACACTCCTTTCAGCATTTCTATGATGGTTCGGCTTTTATTATCATCCTTTGATAGAACCTGCTGTCATGCCCGAAACAATATCCCTCTGGAGAAGCAGATACAGCAATACAACTGGCAGCGAAATCAACACGACGTCAGCAAAAAGCAGATTCCATCTTGATGCCTGCTGACCAAAAAAAGCAAATGTGGTAAGGACTGCAGTAAACCTTTTAGGCGAATTCAGAAGAAAAAGCGCTACCGTAAAGTCATTCCAGATGGACATGACATTTGTAATCACAACCGTAGCGGTCACAGGCTTGACGAGCGGAAAAATTATCTGGAAAAACATCCTGTAAAGACCGCAACCCTCCATGATCGCGGATTCATCAATATCTACAGGAATACTCCTGTAGTATCCGGTGTAAAGAAATACGGAAAATGAGAAACTTGCCGCCAGATATACAAGACTGATACCAAGGTATGACTTGCTGAGGCCCATGCTTTTTACCACAAAATAAGTAGGCACTATAGACATTGGCAATGTCATGCCGATGATAATAAACATATTTATTATTTTGGTAAGCTTTTGCTTTCTGCGATTGATAATAAATGCCGCTGTTGATGAAAAAATAATTATCAGAAACACAGATAGGGTAGTGACAATAATGCTGTTTTTATATCCCGTAATTAACCCGCCACTTTCAAGCACTTCCCTGTAATTATACAAGATATCCTTGAAATTTATATTATTCAGGCTCAAATTGAGCCTGTTGGCTTCACCGTAACTTTTAAAAGAATTAATTACAATAAGCAAAAGAGGAAACACGATAACAAGGCTCAGTATGACGGCTAATATCTCAAAAAAAACCATCTTCAATCGCTTTCTTTTCATACATCCACCTCTTTTTTTGCTATGATTGAGTAAGCAGTAACTGCAACAACGGCAACAAGCAGGCTCAACACCACGCTGCCGGCACATGCTTCCCCCTGAAGATTATATGAATATGAACGGAAAATGACCGTATTTAATACCTGGGTGGCATTTCCGGGCCCGCCATTGGTCAATGCAATGACAATATCGAACACTTTCAGGCCGCCAATGAGATTCATTACGGTAACATTATTTATTGCAGGCATCAGCAAAGGTACTGTTACATGGAAAAACCTTTGCCATGCATTGGCGCCGTCTATATCGGAAACCTCGTAATAATCCCTGGAAATTGCCTGAAGTCCGGCAAGAAATACTACCATGGAAAGTCCCGTCCATTTCCAGACTTCTGCAAAACATACCGAATAAAGCGCTATCCTGATATCTGTAAGCCAATACTGCGCAAGAAAGCCAAGGCCTATAAACTTGAGAAACCTGTTGAGCATTCCCAACTCGGGATGCAAAACTGCCGACATGATGATTCCTACTGCAACTGCATTTATAACAGCGGGAAGAAAGACAACAGTTTTCAGATAATTAGCTGTCTTGAGTTTCTGGTTTAAAAAAATTGCCAGCAAAAGGCCTAGGGATGTTTTGAAAAATGCTGTAACTGCAGTGAAAATTAAAGTATTTTTCAATCCGATATTCATGTCCTTGTTTGTAAAAATATTAATATAATTTTCAAGACCAATAAACCTGGCTGTTGAAAAATCCCAGTTGGTAAAAGAATAGTATACCGCCATGAGAAAAGGCAATATAAAAAAAATAGCATAAAGTATGACGCCCGGGAAAAGCATGGTTAAAGAGTAGTTTTTTGCTTTGATGGAGTTCTGCAAACTCAACACCTCCCATTTGTATCAGCAAGCCGTCCCTGTTGCAGCTTCTGTCCGCTTTTTTGTCACTGATGTCCCGGTAAGGTTAATGATAAACCCGGTAACGACTTGACAATATTACTTCCGGTTTTTCTGCAAATGCAGACTGTATAGCCGGGCGGCAAATACCAGGCAATTACGGCAAGTCCCGGTGTACCATGACTGCATTTGCAGAAAAATAACTGCCGGAAGTTATTATGAAATTATACTTCCTTTATCAGCGTCCTACGTTTATATTAATCCCAGTTGGGGTCTCCCTTGGCTTTAGCCTGTTTTGCAAAGTCATTGTCCAGCTCTTCGCATACCTGACGCGGGGTCTTTGCTCCTACAAGCAAATCCTGCATGTACTTTTCCAAGGGACCTTTCGTATAAATGGTATAGTCTGAAAAGCTTGGAGAAGTCATTCCTGCATTTACAAGATCAAGTGCGTCTTTCTGCAATCCGGTAAGGTTAACTTCTATACCCTTGATAAAAGGAATACCAGGCATGACTCTGAAATATTCAGTCATGGCTTCCTTACTGATCATAAAGAATACTATGCTTTTTGCAAGCTCAACATTTTCGCCTTTCGCCGGAACCAGGAACCCTGAAGGATTTCCGGAAACGCCCTTGTCATCCCCGTCAAATGGTATGTTGAAAAAACCTATATCGTTATATTTCTCCGGTGAAATCTTCTGCAGATCCGCAGCAAGCCATGTATTCATAGGATACATTGCCGATGTCCCGTCTAATAATGCATTTTGAGCCTGAACATAGGTGTCTGAGAGAAAAGTCTTCTGTACATAACCTTTATCTACCAGTTCTTTCGCCTTTGCGATTGCATCTTCAATAAGATGCAGGTCAACCCATTTCGTTTTGTTTACATTCATATTTGCAGCCAAAGTAGTGGGATCTATGTTTTTGGTTTCTCTGGGCGCTGCTGCAAGAGGGAATATCTGAAGAGTCCACGCATCCTTACCGGAATAATACACGGGAATAACTCCTTTGGCCTTGAGCTTTTCACAGGCATCAAGCAATTCATCCCAATTTTTGGGTACCTCAACTCCGGCTTCTGCAAATACCCTCTTGTTGTAAAGCATTCCGAATATATCTGTGCTTCCGAATGGAGCAACGATAAGCTTTCCGTCAACAGTATAGCTGGGCGTTGCCAGGGCGTCAGCAGGGTAATCATTCATCCAGTCGCCCTTCAAATCTATAAATTGTTCGGCTTTGATCTTCGTATTTACATAAGCTGCTGCCTGCCACCACAGTATATCCGGCACTTCTCCGGCAGCAAATCTGGCCTGTATGACCTGTTCACCGGAGTCCCCCTCAGGAACCTTTTCCAGCTCGAGCTTTGCGCCAAGCTCAGGCCTCGAAGCGACCATGTCGAATACCGCCTGGGGTCCTTGCTTTACCCATGAAGCATGACACATTACGGTTAGTGTCTTAATTTCCTTTTGAGCCGGTTCTGAATCAGTTTTGTCCGGTTGCGAAGCAGTTTCCGTTGTTTTTTCAGCAGTGCCGGCCGACGAACCCGCTGTAGTGTCTTTAGAGCTGTCCTTGCTGCATGCGGAAAGGTTCAGTACCATTATTAACGCTATTGACAGTGATAAAAAAGCAAGCAACCTTTTTTTCATTTTGACTTCCTCCCAACTTAAAGTTTTACATTGGATATCAGAAGCGCTTCCACTTTAATTATAACTTTTCAGGCTCCACAAACCCATTGTACTTTTTTTGAAACGACTATACTTTTTTCTGTTCTTTTTTCTCATGAATTGAAAAAATATCTTACTTCATGTAAAATAAACTCAGCACTTCAATTCCACCAATACTGGCAAAACGGATGTGGTGACGTGCAGGTAAATTTCAGTTTTTTATATAGCGTAAAATACAAATACCTTTTTACTACCCTGGTTTTGATCTTTTTCTTTGCTTTTATCGTTATATATCTTTGGTACTCGGGAGCCTCGTCTTACGCTGAAAAATCAGCTGTCACCTTTGTCAGCGGAGCGCTGAAGACCTCAAACGATAATTTTGAAATTGCACTGAAGGACATAAACCAGATAGTTTCCTATGCCGCAGTCAACGAAGAAAACGTAATAAGCGTGCTTTCCGGCAGTCAGGAAAAATCAAGCCGGGATATCCTTGCAGACAACAGAAAAATAGAGACCTACCTTCTGAGCCTTTTCGGCTTCCATTATTACCTGAGCCAGATCATGGTCGCCGATCTTGAAGGAAGATATTATAATGTCGGCATAACTCTGCCATATACCGACTTAAAAGAACAGTCCTGGTACAATGATGTTCTGAATTCAGACGGAGATAAACCTACAATAATTCTCCCGCATTATGTAAATGACAATTATACAAGCACAAGAAGCCTTGTCTTTTCAATAGCCAAGCCGGTTATTTCAAATTTCCGGGTTATCGGCATAATAATAGCGGATATAAAATTCAGCATATTTGATGATATATTCAGCAGCAGCCTTGAAAACAGCGGAACAGTTCTGATGGTGGACAACCTGACAGGAAAGGTAATTTACCGTTCTGACAGTCAAAACACCGGTTTTTCACCCGATGAAAGGGATCTGCAGATTATTGCAAATGGCTTGGGACCAGGAAGCGGTAATTTTTCCACTGTTATAGGTCAAGAAAGTGTTCTTGTGGTATATAACCACTTGGCCTTTACCAATTGGACTACCATCGGCATTATACCTAAAGACAGTTTAATGAGTAATTTTAACAAGACCAGGAACACAGCGCTTCTGGTATCATTGTTGTTCTGTATACTGGTTATGACCATGTCCTTTCTGACTTCGTCCCTGCTGACCAGAAACCTCCTGAAATTAAACAAGGCAATGAAAAACATAGACCGTGACAATCTGGATATATCCATCAACATTGACACAAAAGATGAAATAGGCCAGTTGTACAGACAATTCAACTCAATGGTCCTTCGTATCAAAAGCCTGATTGCAGATATCAAAAAAACCGAAAATGAAAAAAGGAAATCTGAAATCAAAGCTCTACAGGCACAGATCAATCCGCATTTTCTATATAATACGCTGAACACAATCAAGTTTCTTGCAGTAATGCAGAGGGCAGAAAATATCAAAAACGTTTCGGAATCCCTTTTAAGCTTGCTTTTTATAACCATGTCGGAAAAAAGTTTTATCACGGTTGAAGACGAAATTAAGTACATAACCAGCTACCTTAATATACAAAAATACAAATACAGCGGCAAATTTATTTATAATGTGTCAGTAGAAGAAGATACATGCAAATATATGCTGCCTAAACTTTTGCTTCAGCCAATCGTGGAAAATTCCCTGATTCATGGCATTGCGCCATTAAACTCCCAAGGAATAATATCCATCAGGATATACAGGGATGAGAACATGCTCAAATTGCTGGTTCGTGATAACGGTTGCGGCATGGATGAAGAAAAAATCCGGCTGATATTGGATAACAAGATTCAATCTGCCGGAATAGGCATTTATAATGTAATTTCGAGGATAAAGTTGTACTTCGGCGAGGAATACGGCGTAACAATCCAAAGCGAGCCATTTGTCAATACAACGCTTGAGATTGCAATACCACTAATAAGCGAGGATAAGGTGGATAAATATGTATAGGGTTTTGATTGTGGATGACGAGCTTCTGATCAGGACAACTCTGAAATATATGCTTGACTGGGAAGCAATAGGTTTCACGTTAAGCGGTGAAGCAGCCAACGGAAGGGAGGCCCTTGAATTCATAAAGAAATCCACGCCGGATATTATTCTCCTTGATATGCGCATGCCGGTTATGGACGGTCTTCAGCTGTCTTATGAGCTTAAAAAAGACTACCCTGATGTGCAAATGATAATACTAAGCAATTATGACGATTTTGAATATGTAAAAAACACGTTAAAGAACGGAGCAGTTGACTATATATTGAAACACAATCTGAATGAAGATACTCTCAGGGATGCTCTTTTAAGGGCAAAGGCAGTACTCGAAAACAGCAAAGCATCAAGAGACAGGGTTCTGGACGTTGTCCCAAACAATCTGGCTGCTTTTAAGGAAAATCTGGTTATACAGCTGCTGACAGGACAGTTTCGAAGCGAAGAAGAGGTTGAAAAGATTTTCGATGCTTTGCAGATAAAACTTGATACAAAAAATGTTGTTTTCATTGAAATTGCCATTGACCATTACAGATCCGTTGTCGGGGACGGCGACCTTAAAGCGGCTTCTTTTCTGGAATTTGCGTTGGTAAATGTAAGCGAAGATATATTGAAAAAATATGGAAACGGACTCGTAACCCATATCTCCAATGAGAAGTTCGCTTTAATACTTTCTTTCGCCCAATACAGGAGCTCCCTCAAAATAGACGAAAGAATAAAGGAAATATTACAAAGCATATCCACGAGCCTCTATGAGCTCTTGAACATAACTGTAAGCTTCAGCGTCGGAACCATGTGTGACAGCATACTTACTATTTCAGAAAGTTACAGAAAAGCTGAAGAAAACTTGAAAAACAGGTTTTATACCGGAAAGGGCAGCATAATTACAAGCAATGAAATAAAGAGCAATTGCACCGACAGCGCAGGTCTCAGCATCGAAACCGAAAAAAAACTTATCACCTGCCTTAAGCTTCAGCAAAAGGATAAATTGATGGAACTTTTGAAAGGGCTCTTTGAATTCATCAAAAAAGAAAAAATAAGCCTTTCAGGTTCCCAAATGATATTCTTTGATCTTATAGGAATCATCAGCAAAATTTGCAAGGAGAACCATATTCCTCTCAGCACTGTATATTCCTCGTCCGAAACTCCCCATAAGCTGATGGCGGAACTTGAAACGCTGGATGAAATAGAATCATGGTTCATCAATATATTCATAAATATTTATAATGCGCTCCACGGCACCGATGATGTTGCTTCCTCAGAATCCGAATATGTGCGGCAAGCCCTTACCATTATCCGGAATCATTATTCCGAAAATATTTCTCTTAGCTATGTCGCCCGGCAGATAAATATAAGCAGCACATATTTAAGCACTCTTTTCAAGGAAGAAACCGGTGAAGGTTTTGCCCAGTACCTGATCCGGTACAGGATCGAAAAAGCAAAGGCGCTCCTTAGGGAAGAGAATATAGATATCAAAGAAATAGTAAAGCTCTGCGGTTTCAGTGACTATGGCTACTTTTTCAGGATCTTTAAAAAGAAGGTCGGGATGACTCCCATGGAATATGCAGCCCTTTGCAGGACATGAATATTGCATGCCGGCTTTTCACATCTTTCAAGTGAAAGACATGATTTCGCGGCATAACATACATTTTACCGCATAATCGTCCTTGTCCTGGATATTCACCGCAAACCCAAACCTTGTCATTCACAATACTTGGTCTCAGGGTTTAAGTAAGGTGCTTTTATTTGCTTTCAATTAATCTCAAATAGCTTAAAATAATTTTACTTGCCTATCCTTGTTTGTTTTCATATTTCTGATTATTATTTTATCATTATCACTAACTTTACCAATCAGAAGCTCACCTTCAGGATCATGCCTTTTACTGTTGTTTTTCACAGATACGTCGCTATAGTTGGCATAACAGTAAATGCAGCCATTTCTGCAGGTATTGTATGCTCCAATATCAACACTTTCATAACAACCACAGGAATCACGCTGGTTCCTGTCTCTCTTTATATCAAGGCTATACCCGCAAATACTCTCTATCAGTGTTTTATCGATACAATGAGCCTTCCCAATACCATATTCATACAGGTATGGCTCTTCACAACAGGCCTTTACCATAATGCCGAAGTTTTTCGCAACAGATGAAATCATTTTAACAAGTTCAATCTTCTCATCCATATTGATTTCCCTTAAAATATCTGTCCTTAGCTTGGGATATATATTTACAAAGCTTATAATACACTGCGTTGTGTGCCTTCCAAGTTTGCTGCAAAGCCACGAAAACCGCTCTTTATGATATTTGAGGTCAAACCCGTCATTTAATATAATAGGGTCATATCTCCACAGAACCTTATCTTTTCCGATTCTGCCGCTCAGCTCGCAGAAAGTTTTTATTATTTCATCTTTATCACGGAGTCCCTTTTCTACGGACTTGTCATAAGGTGTTATTGTGAATTGGAAATAATACTTATAGCCAAGTTCATCGATAATATCAAGCTTATCAAGCATTTTCAGCGGATCCTTTGTCCAAAAGACAATGCAATCAACAACATCGGGGCTTAATACTACCTTGCTGACATGAGCATGATTCATAGGGTTTCTTGTTAAAACAAATCCGGCACGTAACCGGTTTATCAACCATTCAGAATAATATGCAGGAATATCTGTCCTTCTTGAAGCGCTAATTATCATAACCTTAACCCTTTTGTCAATTATTAATAAGTCTTAAAATCGTAGGATTAATGTTAAATTCATTTACTAATTTTTTCAGATGCACATTATCTCGCGGTGGTACATGCTTATCCTTAAGTTTCGCACGGATCATGGCATTCTTTGGCGTATTTTCGAAATCCACAAATTCAACGACATCTACCTCATAACCATGATCCTGAAGGACCTCACAACGGATGGCATCGGTAAGAATAGCGGAGAACCGCTCCTTATATAAGCCATGCCGCAGCAGTATTGAGAACTCATTCTTGTTTGATATTTGTTTATTTACTTCATGCTGGCAGCATGGTACAGAAAATATATACTTAATTTTATTTTTTATAGCAAAATATAGAGCGTAATCAGTAGCGGTATCACATGCATGCAAGGTAATAATCATATCAGTATGCTCCTGGCATGTTTCAATTTTTGAAATATCCCCGGTTATAAAACGGATATTTTTATAATTATATTTGCCCGCGACAGCATTGCAGTGTTTAACAACTTCATCCTTCAAATCGAATCCCGTGATCTTAACGTTGATTTTCTTTATAAATGCAAAATAATAATAAATGATAAAGGTCAAATAAGATTTCCCGCATCCAAATTCAACTATCGTTAACTCATCTTTATCATAGTCCTTGAATTCATCCGCAATTATCTCAACAAACCGGTTAATCTGCTTATATTTATCATACATGGATTTTTTAACACGAAAATTGCCGTCAAATATGCCTAAATCAACTAAAGGAGGAATCTGCACGCCCTCTTCCAAAATATATTTTTTAGGAACATCATGGGAAAAAACAATGTTGCCTTTCACTTCCGTTTCATGCTCGTTCCTGAACAGTTTCTTTTTCTTGGACACACGATAAGAAATTGTTTTTCCCTTTAATATAAAGTAAATTTCTGAAAACCCGTATTCTTCCAGCAGCGATAACAGATGATTTTCCAAATCATTATATTCAATGTTGGAGTGAAACGCCTGATTATTTTTTATTTTTTCAGTTTGCCATTTTCTGCCGCTTTTCAATAATATCGGCCTTATCGTCGTTTTTTTTACTTCACTCTTTGATTTGCTCAACACTATTTTAACAATATCATCTTTATTAATACCGGATAATTCCTGTATTATTCCGTTATACATAACGATATCCTTTCATTAGTTTTATATAGAAAATTTGATGAAAATATTATATCCCCCAATTCTCATTTTTACAAACAGATATATTATACCATATTATCCATTGTAATTATTCCTTAGGCAAAGCTTGCATAAACTATTACATATTAGGAAACCATAGATATTACACAAGCGCTGATACTTGCCGGCAAAACCACTCTCATGAACGGTACAAAAACGCAAATTCAACTATTGGCAGGAGAAAAGTATATAAATGAAGTCCAGTAAATTAAAAAACAGCAGTAAACAAGAAGCTTACAACAAAAACACTGAGCTCAATGACAAAGAAATAACTAGTGAAAACATTAAAAGCGTTTTATCCGACAGCAGCGATATTAGTTATCAGCTGCATTATATAAACGGACGCAGCGATCTTCTGGTTACTGTTGTCTTTGTTGACGGCTTGGTAAATACAAAGATGGTCAATGATGATATATTGAAGCCTTTGACACAGGAAAAGATTTTGGAAAAAGTAAACGATCTTAACGGTATTATCGACCTTATAGTACACGGCACAATATATCACGCTTCCCGTAAACTTCGGACCGGCCTGGGAGAAGTACTTGATGATATTTTAAACGGTGCAGTTGCCCTGGTATTTGACAGGGAGAAAAAGGCAATTACCTTTGATATTAAAGGCTACGAAAAAAGAAGTATTACCGAACCGACAAACGAGAGCGCCCTGAAAGGCGCAAAGGATTCATTTATTGAAGTTCTCCGGGTGAATACATCATTAGTGCGCCGTAAAATACGCACACCCTATTTGCGTATAAAGGAAACTATTGTCGGCAGGCAAACAAAAACATCCATTGCCGTCATTTATATAGAAAATCTGACAAATAGAAAAATAATCGAGGAAGTCCTGAAACGTGTGAACAGTATAGATGTTGACGGAGCTACCACTGCAGGCAGCATTGAGGAATATATAATAGACGATAACCGCACCCTCTTTCCTTTGGTTTTATACACAGAAAGAACCGACAAGTTCTGCCATAATATATTGGAAAAGGAAGAGTAGGACTGCTTATTGACGGATTACCGACAGCTTATGTAATTCCTGCGACCATAAGCATGTTTTTCCAGGCTCCGGAAGACTATGCGCAGAATTATGTTATTGGATCTTTCCTCAGGTGTATACGGTATGTAAATTCACTGATAGCTCTTCTTTTGCCTGGATTTTACATATCAATAACAACATTTCACCAGGAAATGATACCAACCCTGCTTGCCATAACCATAATCAGGAGTAAGGCGGAAGTGCCCTTCCCCACTTCCACTTCTATAATCTTCATGTTATTGGCGTTTGAAGTGCTGATTGAAGCGGGATTCCGCCTTCCAAGAACAATCGGACAGACTATTTCAATCATAGGAGCTTTGGTTGTCGGACAAGCTGCAGTTCAGGCAAAAATCATCTCGCCGGTTGTCGTAATCATCATTGCTCTGACCGGTATGGCTGGTTTTACCATGCCTAACCAGGATTTCGCAAACGCCCTTCGGATCTACAGGCTGCTGTTTGTACTGTGTGCAACCATTGCCGGTCTTTATGGACTTGGTTTAGGGTTCCTGCTTCTAGTATACCATCTTAACACAATTGAAACTTTCGGCGTGCCATACTTTTCTCCCTTTGTGGCAAACGAAGGGCGGGATATCACAAAAGACACCATTATCCGCGCACCCTTGCATCTTATGAAGAAACGTCCGTCAAGCCTTAAGACAACAAATAAAAAACGTCAGGGATAGGTGAGGGTATGAGAAAAGTAATTGTTTTTTCAATGATTACGCTGCTTCTTATTAGCTTCACAGGATGTAAAAAAAGCTTTTTGCCTGAAAGCCGTGAAATAGACGATTTACAGCTTGTACAGGTTATTGGAATTGATATGCTGCCTAATGGTTCTCACAGCTTTTTGATAACCATTGCAAGTAAGAACCTGGCAGAAGAAAGCAGCCAGGTTAGTTCAGGAAGCACAGATGAAGAAAGTACCGGCAGCAAAGGGAAAAAGGCTTTGGTTTTGTCATCTGAAGGGGATACAATATTCGATGCGGTCCGGAAACTTCAGACCCATAGCGACAAAACGCTTTTTTGGGGCCATTCATATTATTACCTTATAGGGGAGGAAGCAGCAAGAGATAACATTTCCAAATGCATTGACTTTTTTACACGGGATCATGAACTTCGTGTAGAATCAAAAATATACATAATTAAAGGTTCAACTGCTAAAGATTTAATTGAGCAATTCAACCAAAGCAGTTATTATATCTTAGATAAGCTGGATAGTTTAGGAAAAAATATAAAATTGTTAAGCAAATCGGAAGAAATGAAAATCCATGAGCTAATGAGATTTCTCGATATTCATCATGCATCTGCGCGTATACCCTGCATATATTTGGTAGACCGTGACAAAGAGAGGGAAAAAAAGATAAAAGATATAGATACTTGCGGTTATGCAATATTCAGCGATCTTAAACTGGTAGGATTTATAGACACAGACATATCACGTGGTTTAAATCTTATTACCAATACTGTTAATTCGTCTATTGTTGCAGTAAAGGACATGACAGGCCAGGATGTATCTCTTGAAATCATTAACAGTAAAACCGAGGTCATACCGTTCTTTAACGGCGACAATCTGGAAAGGATTCTCCTCAAGACAAAGGTTGTCAGCAATTTAGGTGAAATACAATCCCAAATAGATTTTGCAAATGAAAGTTATATTTCATATATAGAATCCCGGCAATCGGAGGTATTAAAAAATGAAATGGAAGAAGTCCTCAAAAAGGTTTTGGAATTTCGTTCTGATTGTCTGGAGATATGTGACAGAATACGGCTCAAAAGGCCTTTAAAATGGCGCAAGATTGAAGATAAATGGATGCAAATTTTTCCTAATATCAAATTTGACATCCAGGTAGAATCTAAAGTTAAAGGAACTTATGAATTGAAAGAACCAAGTGGATATAAATGGAGGGAATAAACATGGTTTATTTAATATTAGTCATTATTATAATAAGCATAAGGGACATTAAGTACCTGGTATCCAAAAATATGAAGAAGGAATTATATGTATACGTAACCATTATGTTGCTTGCCGGCGCTTTTGGCATCTTTTACTATTTAAATCCGGAACGAGATAGTTTTTCAAAAATAATGCTTTCCTTGATAGGAAAGGAAGGTTGATTGCAATTGTTATCATCAAGAGAAAAAATATCAATACGTCAGGCAGTCATACTTTTTATCATGTTTGTATATTCTCCAACGTTGCGGTTATATCCCATTAATGCGGCAAGGATAGGACAGCGTGCCGGATGGCTGACACCCGTTTTAAACGTGTTGCCGTTTATTTGCCTTGTGTTTATAATCCAGGCGTTATTTAAGAACGATAAAAATGCAAATCTTTCTGATATAATCCATAAAAGTTTAGGTAAATTTTTCGGATCAGCAATATTAATCCTTTACCTTATATGGTTATTGATTACCCTTGGAGTATACGTCAGGTATTTTGGTGAAAGATTCCTGGTATCACTGCTTCCTAACACGCATATAAATTTTTTTACTGTAACTATCCTGGCAGCCGTTTTCTATGTTTTACAAAAGGGGATCGTATACATTACCAGAACCGCAGAGTTCCTTTTTCTGGTGTTTTCACTTGTTTTTATTTTTCTCTTCCTGCTTTCCATACCAAATCTTGAAATTATAAACCTGTTTCCTGTTACATACCATGACGCCTTGCCTCTGATAAAGTCAGCCCTTTCCAGTATCGGCTTATGGGGCGCATTTACGCTTATCTTCTTCTTTGGTGATAAAATAAACAATAAGGAACATATTAAAAGATACGGGTTGCAAAGTGCAATCTATCTGGTAATTACAGCTATGATGGTATTGATACAGACAATCGGCGTTTATGGATATTCCGTCATCGAACGTCTTTCTTTGCCATACATCTTTGCAGTAAAAAGCATATCCATACTGCAAACCCTTGAACGGATAGAGTCTCTTGCCGTAGCAGCCTGGATAATTGTAGACTTTGTAGCCATATCCGTTATTTTATATATTGTAGTAAGTATAATAAAATCACTTTTCTCTCTTTCTGATGAAAAATCGTTAGTAAGTCCTGTTGCTATATTTGCTTTTATTTTTTCACAGTACATAGCCAGTGACAGATTTGAACTTGAAAACTACTCAAGATTAATCAGT
>DULF01000067.1 GCA_012840535.1 Clostridiaceae bacterium | reverse complement strand
CTACATCGCCTTTATTAATTCTGCCTTCGTATATAGCCTTAATAGCCGAATCTTCCGAATCAAACACTCTCGCAGGCCCCCTGTGCACAAGCATTTCGTCGGCAACAGCAGAACGTTTGACAACAGCACCGTCAGGTGCAATATTGCCCTTCAAAACTGCAATCCCGCCTGTCTTGCTGTACGGATTGTCAATATTCCTTATAACGTTCCTGTCCAATACTTCAGCATCTTTGATGTTTTCTCCCACTGTTTTCCCCGTTACGGTGAGAAGCTCAAGATTAAGTAATCCTTTATAGGAGAGTTCTTTCATAACAGCCTGGACACCGCCGGCATTATATAAATCCTGTACATGATGAGGACCGGCCGGGGACAGTTTGCACAAGTTTGGCACCTTGCTGCTTATCTCGTTAATAATATCCAGGTTTATTTTTATACCTGCCTCATGTGCAATGGCGGGCAGATGCAAAACGGAATTTGTTGAGCATCCCAGTGCCATGTCAACAGCAAGCGCATTATAAAATGCTTCAGGTACAAGTATATCGGAAGGCTTGATATCTTTTTCAACCAGCTCCACTATTTTCATGCCGGCCATTTTGGCAAGCCTTATCCTTTCAGCGTATACCGCAGGAATTGTACCGTTTCCAGGCAGCCCCAGTCCGAGAACTTCAGTCAGGCAGTTCATGGAATTGGCTGTAAACATACCCGAGCACGAACCACAGCCCGGACATGCATGATTTTCAAAGTTGCATACTTCTACCTCCGTAATTGTCCCGGCTTTATAAGCTCCTACCGCTTCAAAGACACTGTTCAAATCCAGATATTTGCCGCCCCGTTTTATCGAAAGCATGGGACCACCGCTTATTACAATCGAAGGCACATTAATCCTTGCCGCGGCCATAAGCATGCCGGGCACAATTTTATCACAGTTGGGTATGAATACCATGCCGTCAAAACTGTGAGCCATGCACATAGCTTCGCATGAATCAGCAATAAGTTCTCTTGAGGCAAGTGAGTATTTCATTCCTATATGCCCCATTGCAATGCCGTCGCATATTCCAATACATCCAAATTCAACGGGTGTTCCTCCTGCCATTCTTATGCCTGCCTTTACAGCTTCGGCTATTCTGTCCAAATGTATATGTCCCGGAACTATTTCATTTTTCGAATTAACCACCCCGATAAGGGGACGGTTTATTTCCTCGTCAGTATACCCCATGGCTTTGAAAAGCGACCTGTGCGGCGCTCTTTCTATGCCTTTTTTTACAACATCGCTTCTCATAACAAAATCCCCTGCTTTCTATATGATTTAACTGTTATATATCCATTTCCAGACAACAATATACAGCATTTACAATAAGAGCCGGGAAGCACCCGGCTCTTTCTTAGAATATATTTTACTACGTTTGGTGTCTATGTGTCCAGTAATCAAATGAATTAGGGAAAAAACGTTAAATATTTGCCCTTGATAATAAAAATCGTTAATTTAGCATCCAATTAATAATGAAATTGTTCTGGTAGAAGAAAGATGCAATTGCTGAATTTTCTATGGCTACAAAGAAATCCGCAAACTTGGGGTTGGAATTAAACAGCATTAAGACAGCAAACAAAATATTCACGGTAAGCAAACCTTCCACTGCGCCAAAGGCCAGTCCCCCTATTTTATCCATCTGTCTGAAAACCGGTAGCTTTGCCACTCCCCGCAGTATTACGCGGGCAAAAATCAACCCTATTCTTATGAGTATGTATATAAGTATGAGGCTGATTACGCTGATTACAATATTCGCCAGTTCGTTGCTTATGTTCTGTACAGCCTCAGTAAAATCAACCAGTTCGGTAGGGTTTGGCATTTTATTGACAAGGGTGTCTTTTAAAAACCCAGGCAGTTTAAGATGGTTAATTATTGAATCTGCCGCCACTTGTTTGGCCTGGTTGTCAACTTCGGGCGCAAGTGTTTGGGCTTGACCAAGAAGGTTTCTGTAAATTGACGCCTGTATTTTTTCATGGAGGCCAATCTTAACTAAAAACGAGGCAAGCAAAGGATATAATTTCAATGATAAAAATACGGATATAAAAAATGATGCCAGCCTGAAAATAGAAAAAATAAATCCGTTTGACAGGCCTACAATTGCAAACACCCCTATCAGGGCTAACACAGCCACATCCAACCAATTCATTGCAAAATCCCCCTTTTACGCTAAGAATTAATTTTTACGATTGCAGTGCTGTTCTTAGTCACCACAAGCGCCCTGGTCTTATTAAAAAAGTAGACATTTAATATATCGGATTTAAACGCAAGCCTTTTCACCAATTCTCCGCCAGTATCGATAAAATGAACCTCCCGTCCGGTATTCACAGCTATAATTTCTTCATAGCACGCAATATTTTTTACTTCGTCCTCAATAGAATATGCTGATACAGGCTGGCCCCGGGTATTTACAATCTGAACCTCGACATCATTGCGGCCCAATATTCCCAGCTGGCTATTGCCGGCAACCGCCAACACAATATATTTCCCTGCGCAAGTATCCGAGCT
>DULF01000066.1 GCA_012840535.1 Clostridiaceae bacterium | reverse complement strand
TTAGGTCCGCACAATGCAGCCCTCAGCGCCTTAATCCCCTGTTCCTGCCCAACAATATCTTGTAATGTAGAAGGCCGGGTCTTCTCGGACAACGGTTCCGTAAGCTTGATTTCTTTCAGCTTCCTCAGCTTTTCCAGCTCTTTCCGGGACTCCTTTTCTATGGCGTTTCTGTTCACCTGCTGGGATTTCAGCAGGTTTAAAAAGTAGAGCCCGATGATAATGGAGAAAAAAAACTGTATGATAAAAAAAGTATTGGTGAGCAACTCGCCTTCCTCCCATAATACTGCAAAGTATTTCCGGTATCATCATGCGTTTTCGCATGCCAAACACGGTACACAAATTTTGTTCACAGTATAGTATCTGCTAAGCGAGCGATTTTATCCCGACAACATGAAAAGGAAAATTATTGCAGAAAAAAAGGGGTTCTATAATAAATGTTGGGGTGGCAAGAAATTTTTGCTCTCCAACATTTTTTGTATAATAATAGAGCATAGAGTTGAAATCTCAAGTAAAATGAAGTTACCACACACCATTTTGAAAGGAGATTCAATCTATGCCCTACCCTAATTATACGGAAGAATTGCTCGGTTTAAAAGATATTTCTCTAAAATATGTGAAAAGATGTGATAACAAGCTGTACATTCATATTGAAATGCATAAGAGGATACATACATGTCCCAGGTGCGGAGAGCGGACAAGCAAAGTACATGATTATAGGAAACAACGAATAAAGGATATTCCTCTTTTTGGTGAAATCACTGTCATTTATTTGCGTAAGCGAAGACATATATGCCCTAAGTGTGGCAAAAGGTTTTACGAAACCGTTTCTTTTCTTCCACGGTATTACCGTATAACAAACCGTCTTGCAGCTTATGTCATTCAATCATTGAAAGAAGTAGGATCAATGAAAAGTGTATCAAAGTTAGTTCATCTCTCTCCACCCACAGTAGCTAGGATATTTGATCATGTTGAATATTCCAATACTTCTTTGCCAAGGGTTATATCGATTGATGAATTCAGGGGAAATGCCGGTGGAGAGAAGTTTCAATGCAGCGTAACAGACCCTGAACACAGGAAGGTAATAGATATCCTGCCAAACAGGAAAACAGAAGATATAGCTAGATATTTTCTTGGCTACAAGGATCGTAAGGTAGTTCAGCATGTAGTAATGGACATGAGCGAGCCATTTCGAAGTCTTGCCAAAAGTCTATTCCCTCGTGCAAAAATCATAGCGGATAGATACCATGTTGTAAGACAAGTGATATGGGCGTTTGAAAATGTAAGGAAAGCTGAACAAGTAAAGTTTTACGATTCCCGAAGGAAGTACTTCAAAAGGAACAGACGAGTCCTGCTGAAAAGACCGGAGAATCTGACTGAAGAGGAAACAGACCAGATAGCCTCAATGTTAAAAATATCAGAGAAATTGAGGCAAGCCTATTTTTTAAAGAATGAATTCCACAAGCTTATGGAGTGTAAAAGCAGGGAAGAAGCAAGGAAGCAACTGGGGATTTGGAACATGATGGCCGCAGGATATAACCTTCCGGAATTCCAGGCATGTACAAAAACATTCATCAACTGGAGTGAAGAGATACTAAACTCCTTCGAGTATCATTTTTCAAATGGTTATACGGAGGGTGTCCATAACAAAATTAAGGTGATGAAAAGAAATGCTTTTGGTATAAGGGACTTCAAAAGGTTCAGAAACAGGATACTGCACGTTATGTCATAGAAACAGGCGATGGAGATGCAGATTCCTGCCAGCCTGTGAGGAGCAGTTACAGGCTGTTAACCGGCGAAGCTGGAATGCGGTATCCGGAACCTATTGGTTTGCCACGGACGGCAAACCCGCTGGCGCTGAGGCATGGACGCCGAATCGCCAGCGCCCGCATTGCAG
>DULF01000065.1 GCA_012840535.1 Clostridiaceae bacterium | reverse complement strand
TTCCCCGCCTTGCCCGAGGAACTGCTAAGCCTTTCAGTCAGGTCTTTAATGCCTTTTCCTACAAGATAATATCCTACATGGCTAAAGCGTTTGTCATTATATTGATTATTATTATCTGATGCAGAATCGCTCCTACTTAGGAAATAATTTTTTGCAAGCACAATTGCTTCACGTGCTACGTGGATCCCAGAAATGTTGTAGGCTGAAGCTATTTCTTCCACCCTGTTTCTATAGTAGTTTCTTGAAGGCAAATCCATCAGCGGATAAGTACCGTCCGGGTCTTCCCTCAGGATTTGCTCAACACGGCTGGTTGACTCAAAAATATCTATCCAGTCAAGTGAGGAAACCAATTTTAAGCTGCTGATACAGTTCCCCATAGAAACTGCGTATGCGGCTTGTGAATTATGTTCTTTTCTCCTTATATCCTCCAGGGTTGTTCCATATCTTGCAAGATTTTCCTCAATGTATCTTAAAGCTTGCACATATCCACGTCCCGCTCTTCTAAACCTATATGATAGATGCTCGATAAAAGACGGGCTGGTTTCATGCGTAACTCTAATTTTGTTTCTGATTGCGCTTATTTTACTGTCATTATCCAGTCCCTCAGCAGCAAAAATCTCATCAGCAATATCATCGGCCTTACGCCATTGGTTCTGGGTATCCTTAAGTCTTTCACATATGTGTCTGATATTCTCTATAAGAGCAATTCTTATCATTATAGGAGCTGCCCAAATTTCCCTGTCTGAAAGTATGTTGTGGGACTGATATGCTTTAAGGTAATTTAGTATTATGCTTTCGTCAATCTGTCCATCCGTATGTGAAACAAGTTCCAAAGCAATAGCAAATATTCTCGCGTGTCCTTTCAATTGCCCGTGTTTTAAAACCGGAAGGCGCATATATATTTCCTTTGGCATCTCACGCCTTATGCATTTTACCTGTTCTTCTATTATATAAAAGTTATCAAGCAGCCATTCTGTACCTGGCGGAATCGTGCGCTTTTTTTGTGCATCATCACTTAAACTCTTGTATACTGAAAGGATATAATTATAGTTGTCATTTAACCTGTATATCGGCCAGTTTATAAAATGCTTTTTTCTGTAAACCGAATGCTCTACGGCTATTTTTTTTGCGTGGTCCTCCAATTCCTCACATGTCAGAGATGTATCACTCATTTCAATAATTCTGTTTCTCCGTGCTTTTGGCCTGGTTATCGCCAATACCAGTAAAACTGTAACAACAATAATGCTGAATACAGTTAACATATTTAAGTCAAAATACACCGGTTTACTCACCTCTGCAAGTTGTTAGAGCTTATTGCCACCTGGTTGTGGCTAAAAATGTTCGTAATGATTATTTTCTTCCAAATCATGATTTTTAATAAGAGGGATTATCTTCCATTCCAAGTAACAATTAAAGAAATGTATTAATAATTGATTATGACATACCTTTACAAAGAAAAAAATGTATGAACCTTATAAGATCAAAAGGAGACATCCCTTGACACATGACACTTCAGTTTGAAAGGAATGCCTCCTTATATAAATCAAGGACAGGCTAACAGACCTGTCCTTTTAATGTTCGGGTTTTTATTTAATTTGTTAAATTTTTATTTGCTGAAAGCAAATATTTTACCTGTATCAAGCATAAAAGGCCAATAAACAGCATTAATGTTGCTAAGAGGCAAAACATCATCCGATATGTTTATTCCCAATTCTTCACGCATAAGCTTCTGTCGCTTTTCAATTCTGGCCCATACACCCGGATATTCTGATTTGACCCTGTTACGCAGTTCTTTACCGGCAATGACAACACTGTCTTCACATATGGCTGTCTTAACAGGATCAGAACTGGACGCTATAATATCACACTGAAAATGGCTGCCGTCAGGTATCTTTATTTCCGAACCTTTGTAAAAAGGTGAATTTGACCATTCATCCGTACCGGTGTTATGGCCTGGATTAAGCTTGACACCGAATTCAGGGTCGCCAACAATATCCATGACTTTATCATATACCTCTCCTGCAATAGCACCCACACTTACGCTTTCATACCAGGTAGCGACAGCTTTCCAGTAAGGCATATAAAAATTTTCAATAGAACCTTTTAACTCATTACTATATGAAGAGTAATCATAAGCAGCTACACCCACCCTGGAGACCAATGAGCCACGAATAGAATAACACATACCGCATACCTCACCCAGATTAAGTCTGCGATAACCCGGGCTCCGAATTCCTAAAAACACGTGCTCAGGGCCAAAATTTAGCATGGGATGTACATTAGTAGGACAAAAATCCATCTGGCACATGGCTGAAAGTTCAATTTCAGCAATATTTGGCTTAATATTTTTCAAAAGCCTTAAAATAATGTTTGCACATTTACCGGCTGCATTCTCTGCCCAAGCTATCTCCTTTGCTGTGCGAAGCACCATACGTATGCCGTCTGGTGTTCCAGTCAACTCACGTGTTATGTTAATTACATTTTCTTTTTGAACAAGACTATATATACTGTCAAGTATATATGCAGGAATATCAAAAGTATAATCAGGATTATCAGCGTGACCTTCATCAAAATATTTATACCCTATAACACCAACCCTGCTACGGGAAGAAATACCGGCACTTGCTAAAATTTCTGATAAAGGCTTTAGGCTTTTTCTCGGCTGGCCTTGAAGGCTAAAGTTTTGGTAAAGCACCCGGTTTATTTCATAGGGTATTATATAACTATAATTCCATCCTTCATTACCGACAACAATTGTTTTGCTTCCTTCAGCATCTATAATAAGCAAAGCTTCTTCAAAGCGCGGATCATATCCTGTGAAATAGTCAATGTTTGAAAAGTGTTCCCTGTCTCCATATATTACAGCATGTGTAATATTATTCTTCTTAAGTCTTTCTATTAAAAGATTAATCCTTTGCAAGTAATCATCAGCGTCAAATTCCGGAATAGGATTTAATGTAACTTCTTTAAGAAAATCAGGATGTACATCTACAATTTCTATTTTTCTCACTATTTTTACCTCCATAATTTATAGTATTTTACGTTTCTTTTACACTGTTAATAATCTTGCTGACCATATTAATATCTGCCACATCATATCTATCCTCAGGCGGATAAAGAGCACCGCCGAAATAAATCTTGGGATTACCGGTGGTAGAATTATCATACTGGGTTGCGAATGATGTAAAATGTATTTGATCAGCACCTGTATCCCTAATAACATCTTTTACATTTCTGAGTGTTATTCCCCCACCGGGCAATATCTGAATTCGCCCTTTAGCATATTTTATCAGTTCGGCAATTAAAGGCGCACCCTCATAAGCCGTAGGCTCCTGTCCACTTGTCAAGACCCTTGTGACACCAAGCTCTATTAGCTGGTCAATGGCTATAAATGGATCAGGAACCACGTCAAACGCCCTATGAAAGACTGCTTCTTTATCTCCCATAATTTTAAGCATTCGCTCTGTGTTTTTTACATCTATGGTTCCATCAGCGTTTAAAAAACCAAATACTATACCATCTGCACCGTAGTTTACAAATATTTCAGCATCTCTCATCATGACATCAACCTCAGCATCTGTATAACAGAAGCCGGCTCCTCTTGGACGCACCATGGCTATCACTGGTATTTTCAATCTTTTTTTGGTCTCTATAAGAGTTCCAAGTGAAGGCGTAAGCCCGCCTTGCAGCAAACAAGAATTGAGTTCTATACGGTCCGCACCGGCTTGTTCAGCAATCAATGCATCATCCAGCGAACCACAGCATATTTCAATTAGAATTTTTTGTTTCATTGTTCTCTACCCCTTTTCTCTAAATTAAAAACTGGAACATATTCCCCAACTATTTTTCCGCAATCATTTTTTATTTCTTTTGGAAAATGTTTTAGAATTCTTTCAATAGTTTCACGACTGTCATACTTTATATATTCAAGTATGGTGGCAGCTATTAACGGAAGCTCATCATATGACCCATCTTCAACTTTGTAGGCAACGCCTAGCTTCTCCTTGCGCAATCCAAAGCAATATACCCCTAGTGCACCTCCTTTGGCTACTATATTATCGTCCTCATTCAAAAGTGTGCAGATAGCATTGCTACCAGAGATTAAACGTGGATATTTGTTCATGAGCGACGAGTTTCGCTCCACAGTCTTACTGAGCTTTGTATCCTTTATAAGTTCAGGACAGGCCAAACGCAAAAAAGTATTGGCAATGTACTGAAGTGGTACAGCAAATACCGGTACACCGCAACCATCCACACCGGTTTTTATTTTTTCACGTGGATACTCTGAAACTTGCGCAATAAAATCCATAATGAGTTGCTGAGCAGGGCTGTCCAGCTTCCAGTATTCCTCCTCGTATCCTCCCAGTTCCCTTTGTAAAAGGATACAAGCTATATGTTTGCCTATACAATTATGGTAAATCTTGCGTGGAGGCATATTTCTTCTCAGCATCTCCTCTTTTGTAAGTGGATCAAGAGGATATGTGGGGCACATTATTAGTATTTCTTCATTGATACATGTCTTTTTAATAAGGGATTCTATAACTTCAACGTGAACGAATTCACAACGCTGTGAACCCGACATTATGGTTACCTCTTCTTCGGTCAGCCCATATTTCTTGTCAAGTTCCATATGAATAACAGGCAGTGCCTGGACAGGTTTTGAGGCAGACCTATAAAACATTACATCATCATTAATGCCCACTGAATATTTTAAACCTTCAGGGGACACAATTGCTATGTGCCCAAAATGTACACATTCAAGTATACCATTGCGGTATTCCTCCACAAGTTTTTCAGGTTTATTCATAAAATCATCTCCTCCGTCATTCCTTAACAGCACCCTGAGTAAGTCCGGCAACAATATATTTCTCTACCATAAAAAACATAACGGTAACCGGTATTAAAGTAATAAAACCCGCCGCAGTCATTTGACCCCAGTCGATGTCATATTTCTGAACAAAGTTCATAAGTCCGGCAGGTATGGTGCGTCTTCCTTCATTTGATATCATCATTATTGAATAAAATAATTCATTCCATGCTCCCGTAAATGCGAAAACAAATACAGCCATTATACCGGGTAACATTGTGGGTAACACGATGCGTACAACACTTTGAAAACTGCTGCATCCATCAATAAGCGCAGCTTCCTCAAGGGACACAGGTATACGTTTGAAAAAGGACGACATTGTAATGAGACAAAACGGGATATTGCTCACGGTATAGCTTGCTATAAGAGAAGCCAAACGATCTATTAAACCAAGTTTGGAATATAATATAAACATTGGGATGATAGCAGTTATCATCGGAATCATTTGTGAAGCCAAGAATATAATCAATATTACATTTTTACCTCTGAATCTGTATCTTGCCAATGCATAGCCACCAAGCACAGACACGACAAGGACAATTAACGAACTGATAACAGTTACTATAAGGCTGTTTTTAATGAACATATCGAACCTTGTTTGTGCAAAAGCGTTGATATAGTTTTCAAAAGTAATATTCTCCGGCCAAAAGGTCGGGACCTTGGCATGTATTTCCAGTCTGTTTTTCAAAGATGTTACCAACATCCAGTAAAACGGGAACAATGTACAAAATATAAAAATTATGCGTAACACAAATTCTATTGCACGAAACAGCATCTTTTTAGTATTGCCCATTAGAAGTCACCTGACCTTTCATAACGAGTCAGTGTCAAAAAAACTAATGCATATAATACCAATAATGCCATCATCAGTATTCCTACAGCAGCTCCATATCCGAAATCGAGACTGTAAAACGCCTGGTTGAAAACATACAATGATAAAATATTAGAAGCATTAGCAGGACCGCCGCCTGTCATTATGTATATAATATCAGGGGAATTAAACACCCATATTACTCTAAGTAAAAGTGTCATAATGATGGTCGGCTTGATAAATGGTATAATAACATAGAATAACTTTTGAATACCTGAACAACCATCGATATTGGCAGAATCAAAGATATCAGTCGGTATAGACTGAAGTGCTGCTAATATCATTATCCCAAAAAACGGAATACCATACCAAATCATACCTGTTATCGGACCTATCATTGCATATTTTCCGTCACCCAGCCAGGATATCGGAGAATCTATAATTCCCAACTTTAACAGCATAAAATTTAATATGCCGCTGTGTTCACTATAAACCCATTTGAAAATCAATCCAATAAGGAAGCCTGAAACTGCCCAGGGCAAAAAAACAACCGACTGGTAAATTTTCTTTCCAAAAAATTTTTTATTAAGCAGCATTGCAAGGATAAATCCCAAAATAAACTGAAAGAAAACAACCGTCACAACCCACTTTATCGAATTTAAGAGAACGTATTTTATCTCACTGTCTGTAAATAATTTTCTGTAATTATCAAAACCTATAAATCTTACATCATTAGGTGCCATTAAGTTATAATTCAGGAATGAAATCCTTACACTATAGAGCAAAGGATAACCCATAAACCCTACAACTATCAACAATGCAGGCAACAAAAGCAAATACGGTTTCCACCCTCTTTTTATCGAAAACTTCTTACCAACTTTCTCCAAACATAATCACCGCTTTCTTTTTGTGCGCGTACAAGTTCAACACAGAACACGTTCAATAATTAGTTGACGCAGCATAAAAGCTACGTCAACTAATTATTAGATTTTATTCTATAAATATATCGTCTGTTTGCGTAGATAACTATATGCCAGTAAATAAAACTGTTATTGTTTTCCAGCCACATCTTTGTCGTATTGTTCTCTCATCCATTGTGCAAGATTAGCCATAGTATCCTCAGCAGACTGTTTACCGGACATATATTTCTGTACTTCTGTCTTAGAATATTCTGCAAGGAAGTAGCCCCACTGAGTAAGATCCGTAGGTTGTGAAAAATATTCAATATTGGGATCCAGAAGCTGATCTGCATAACCTTTAAGTGCTCCGGACTGGAAATAGCTGTCTTCAAGACATGACTTGTATATTGGCAAACATCCGAAACCTTTACTGTACTCAAGATTCATTTCAGGTGAGCTCATGAATTCGATGAATGCCCAAGTACCATCTTTGTTTTTAGAACTTGAAGACATTAGATAACCTGCAGAGTAACCCCAAGTCATGTGATTCTTTGTAGCACCCTTTGTTTTTGGCTGCGGAAGTACAGTCCATATTCCTTCTTCCATGTTTTGCTGGCATGTTACTGTAACCTCAGGAGTTTGATTTAGAGTACCACACTGTCCATTTACAAAACCTTCGACCATTTCCTTGAATCCCCAGTTAATTGATTCTTTAGGTGCGTATCCCTCGGTATAAAGGCCATAAAACTGTTTGAAAAGATCAATTGCTCTTGGATCTTCAAGAATGGATTTATTTGTTCCGTCCGGGAATGCATTCGTAACCTGAAGATTGGAACCGAGGAATTCGTAGAATCTGAGGAAGCCGTTAGCGCCTCCGCGAAAAGCTATTCCGTATCTGTTTTTATCTTTATCAGTCATCTTTTTTATAACATCAAAATAATCATCCCAAGTCCAGTTTTGTAAGGACACAGGATCAATACCAAGTTCCTCAAGCCAGTCAGTCCTTACAAATATACCTTGCAGCAAAAAGCCATCAGGTATAACATAAATGTCGCCGTCGTATGTATAAAGATTGCTTGCAACAATAGCAGCTTGAGTAAGGTCATCTTTATACTTCCAATTATTCCATTTATCTGTCAGCTTCTCTGCATAGCCAGGTTGTGCTAATGCCAACATGATGCCTACGTCCGTAGTTACTACATCGGGTAATGTATTGGATGCACCCATTGTAACAACTTTTTTATATGCTTCGTCCCATGGAACAGATGTGTACTCAACTTTAACTGATGTGTTAGCTGCTTCAAACTTTGCAATCATATTCTTCAGTAACTCAGTTCGTTCAGGTGTTGGCATGGTATCCAGGAAAGTGATTTCAGATTGTGTCTGCGTTTTATTGTCATTATTGTCTGTGGAAACACTGCCAGAATCTGTACCGGAAGAGGTACTTTCCTCAGAAACTTTGGAACCACCTGATGAACAGCCGGCAAACACTGACAAAACCAGGATTAAAACTAACACAATAGATGTCAAAGCATTCACTTTTTTCATAGGACTATTCCTCCCCTTAAAATTTTTATATTTAAAGCACAAAAGCTTGTGCTTAATAAAACGATTCAAAATTATTCAATTGCAATATATAAGCCTGAGCAATAGGAGGAACAAATTAATATCGCGCTACTATCCAGGTCGCTTAAAGAAAAGCCGATACTGATCAAAATAATAAATAAATCACTTAAACGTAATTATTTGTTCTTTTGTTTAAATAAACAGTAATTTTTTTTAAACCAGTTTTATATGTCTAACATATGCTACTTTCCATTTACCATCATCATACATCATAACTTCTGAAATTAACAGAACTTATTATATTTCTCCACTGGTGTTATTTAAACAATAGAATAATTACGCAGATTAATTTATAAATCCTAACTGGAGCATTTTATGCATTTTTATGAGGAATTAACGCCTTCCATCTTATGAATGATCTTTCTGTTTGAATGTAAACGTACTCATCATCTCCCAAATAATTGAATGAATTGAAATATTAAGTCGTTTATTTTCAGTATGCAATATTTATTTTCTCCACTGGTGTTAATTTTAATTTAATTATAATCCCAAATTTGTTGCATGTCAATATAAATAAATCATATACTTATATTTTTATAACATATATTTATCAAGGCCAGTAACAAAGGCTAATGCTCCGGCACCAATAATGGCAGCATCTTCCCCAAGCTGAGAAAACTCCAACTTAAAAGTGTCCTGTAATGGCTCCCACACAAAATCTTTATACCTCTCCATCACAAGCTTGGCTGTTTCCGGATAGTTTTTTAATACTCTTCCGCAAAGAATTACGGTATCCGGATTATAAACGCAGACTAACGAGCCGATTGCTACTCCAATATAGTCTATAGCTCTTGATATTATACTGCGTGCCCATTGCTCATTTTCCCGGTATGCATTGAATAGTTCGTCAAGACTTGATATATCACGAAACTTGCGGGCTTCTTTCATTAATGCCCAATCAGCTATATACGTCTGAAGGCAGCCAAAACGTCCGCACTCGCATAACAGGCCATTGGGGTCAATAGTAATATGACCGATTTCTCCTGCATTGTTGGAATTTCCACGATAAATCTTATTATTTATTAACAGAGCAGCACCAACACCTGAGCCAACACTCATTAATGCCGCTCTACGTGAATCCTTGGCCATGCCATAAAGCGACTCAGCAAGGGCTCTTGCTTTCATTTCATTATCAACTGTAACTGTTAAACTCTCAAATTCTTTCTGTATGATATCGCGTATTTTTACTTTCTTCCACTTCAATTGTGCAGAAAATACCATCTCACCTTTATCTATATCAACAAGTCCAGGTATTCCTATACCTATACCAACAACCTTCCGGTTATCCTTTTGTGCATATGAAAGCAGATTATTAACCATGCTCACGACCTCTGATGCAGCGTATTCAGGCGAAAAGTGCGTTAAATCCTTATTATATTCCAGCTTTTTTAAAATGTTACCTTTAAAATCTATAATACCTGCACCTAAATAATCCTTGTCTATTTCTACACCGATACCTAATAAGGACTTAGCATCTACCTCTAATAAGTTAGCTTTGCGACCAATACCATTTTTAGCGCTCTTAGCACTCCCGACTTCCTTAACCAGACCGGCAAGCATTAGGGATTCCACTATTCGTCCCACGGAAGTAGGGCTCATATCCACTATTCTGGATATTTGAGCTCGAGAGATTGGTCCTTTGTCCTTTATTACAGATAGAACCAGCTTAATGTTCTGTTGTTTCATTAATTCTTGATCATGTTTTTTCACAATATCATTCATGTGTTATCACCTTAATATCCTTATATTAATTTTCAATACACCAATGTTTAATGAAGGCAATCTTAAAATCTTTTCAAAGAAAATATTGAAAATCATCCTCCTTTTGAAGTCGCATTTTTATCCTTCGCATCATTTATTTCCCCTACAGCATAGAAAATAACAGAAATATTGTCCAACATAATTTAATTTTAAAATGAACAACTATAATACCTATAATTTTATAATAATAGAACAATTTATGCAATATTATTTATAACATCACTGGAGAAACTAATAAATTTTATGTGATACATTGTCGAAAAACAGTTTTCAGTGGTCATTTTTTGAATAGTATTGTTTAAGCTTTCTATACTACATATACTAAGTGAGTATTAAAAAACAATTCTTACCTAATAATAAAATAGTATTGATATGGAAAAACAATGTGCTATAATATTCTCTATGCAAAAATCAAAGTAAAAAAAAACCTCATATTTGAAAATTTATCCATTAATTACATAATATGTAGTTAAAGACAGGAGATGACTTCAATTGGATAAAATAATTCAGCAAGTAATCAAAAGTGAATATAAAGCACGGAAAATAGTAGCTGAAGCCCATGAGCAGGAAAAGCATCTGGCAGAAAATATCGAAAGTAAAATCGGGAAAATTAAAGAAGAAATACTTGCCGGTGCAAGGAGAAAGGCTGAAAAAATAAAGACAGAAAGCCTACAATACGCAAATGCGAAAGCAGAAGAAATCATATCCGAAGCTAATAAAAACGTGTCCCGCATGTGGGTTAAATTCAAGGAAAACAGGGATTTTTGGGTAAAGTCACTGTTTTGTAAAATACTGGAAAACGGTAAATAGTGTTTTATGCCGTGATATTAGCATCTCTTTTAGGTGGTGGGACAATGGCGTTTTCTTTAATAAAATATAGTTCGGTAAATGCAAAAGCCAGAGCACTTTTCGGTAAACTCCTTACAGAGTCGGACTACAGGGAACTGCTTGGAAAAAACAGTGTCCGTGAAGTAGCGGCTTACCTTAAAAAGCATGCCGGTTATGAGGCATTTCTTTCCGAAATTAACGAAAATACGATTCACAGAGCCGAACTTGAACAGGAGTTAAAAACATCTTTATATGTAGATTTTATAAAGCTCAACAGGTTCCTTGGCGGAGCTGCCAAAGAATTCTTAAAAGCTGCCTTTCTACGGTTTGAAGTGGAAGATTTAAAAATGCTTTTCAGAATTGTTTATACAGGAGAAGGAAGTGGAATATTAAAAAACTCTTTAATATTCCTGAAAACTTACAGTAAACTCAGTTTCGAAAAGCTATCCGCTTCAAAGGACATACCCGGTGCCATTGAAGCACTGCGTGGAAGTGAATATTATAAAGTTCTTTCACCTTTTTTAAATGTTCCAAACCGGCAGAGCCTGTTTGATATAGAAATTACACTTGACCTGCATTATTTTATGAAGATACTCAGGCTGAAAGAAAAACTCCTTTCGGGAAGAGACAGGAAAAGTGTGATAAAAACATTCGGAACTGAAATTGATATAAATAACATTTTGATGATATATAGGTGCAAAAGGTTTTTTAACATGGGAAAGGAGCTTACTTTTAAATATGTTATACCTTACTGGCATCACTTAACCAGAAATCAGCTGGTAGGCTTGTCCGAAAGCAGTGATATTAATGAATTTAAAATTAAGGTATCTAAAACAGTATATGCAGGCATTTTTAAGCCCGATGAGGAGAATCTGTGGGAAGCAAACTCCATGCACTACATGTACAGAATGTACAGAAACCAGCTTCATCAAGGTTCGTTCAACCTTGGGACAGTCACAGCCTATTTGCATCTTAAGGAGCATGATATAAGAAATATTATCACGCTTATTGAAGGTATACGTTACAGGCTTCCAAAAGAAGAAATAAGAAATTACCTGATAGGGCAACGAAGTGTATTGACGAGTATATGAGGTGATTCTATGTCGATACTTAAAATGAAATTTATAAGTATTGTAGGACAGGAAGATTATTTTGGAGAATTTGTTCAAAAATATATAATTGACAGCAGCATCCAACTGGAGAATGCTCTAAGCCATCTTGAAACCGTAAAAGGCCTTTCACCTTATGGCAGTGAAAACACGTATTATGACCTTGTTACTAGGAGTACTTCCCTTTTAAACTCTATGGGGCTTGGCAACAAAGTAAATGATGACAAGGCTTACAAGCCTAAAATACAGGCTTCAGCTGACGATATACGCAGAGAACTTGATACTCTTGAACAAATCTTCAAAGAAAATAAAACACGATATGAAAACATGAAGGAACAGTTTAATAAATACACTCACATGAAAAAGCAACTGGAACTTCTGGTTAACCTTGAAATTGACATAAAAAACTTTTTCGAATTTGAGTTTATTAAATTCAGATTCGGAAGGATGCCAAAAAAATCATATGAGCAGTTAAAGTTGTTTATGGCTGACCTTGATGCCATAATATTCCCCATATCCCGGGATAAAGATTATGTGTGGCTTATATATTTTACTCCAAGACGCTTTGGCGAAAAAATCGACGGTATTTTCTCTTCACTCTATTTTGAGCGTGTCAGGATTTCAGCAGAGCTTTCAGGAACCCCATCAGAAGCGCTCATACAGATTGAAGAGAAAATGTCAAGCCTGCAAGAGGAGATGAAAGAGGCTGAAAAGGCAATAAAGGATTTTATAAACAATAATGAGGAAAAAATAGCGGACCTATATTATTCCTCAGTGAGGTTGAACCGTATTTCAGAAGTCAGGAAATATGCCGCTCATACTTTAGAATCCTTTTATGTAATGGGATGGATACCGGAGGAAGAGTTGAAAACCCTGATTCCAAGGTTGGATGCGGATGAGAAGGTCCTTTATATACACGAGGAACCGGATTCTTTAAAGACTTCCCAGCCTCCAACCGAGCTTAGAAATAATAAAATATTTAAACCGTTTGAAATGTTTGTCCGTATGTACGGACTTCCTTCTTATAATGAAATTGACCCGACTGCATTTGTCGCAATAACTTATTTTATAATGTTCGGGTTGATGTTTGGAGATGTAGGCCAGGGGCTTGTATTATTTGCCGCAGGTGTTATCCTTATGATGCGCAAGGTGGCAATCGGCGGGATTATCGTCGGAGCCGGCCTGTCTTCAACAATATTTGGATTTGTCTACGGAAGCGTGTTTGGGTTTGAAGACTGGATAAAGCCTTTGTGGATAAATCCGATGGAAAACATCAACACAATGCTTATAACAGGAATTATTGTGGGCTTTATACTCATAACCTCAGCAATATTATTAAATATTGTAAATGGTATTAAATGCCGCAACCTGGCAAGAATACTGCTTGATAAAAACGGAGTCGCAGGGCTTGTATTTTACTGGGGAATAGCCATAACAGCCATCTTTATGCTGCAGGAAGGTAAACCTTTTCTGTCTGCAGGTATAACTACTATAATGCTTTTGGTTCCCATTGTGGTTATGTTTTTGAAAGAGCCCCTGGAAAACCTTATTAACAGAAAAAGGTTCCTTCCGCACAATAAAGGCATATTCTTCGTGCAAACCTTTTTCGAGCTTTTTGACACTGTGCTTTCATTCCTGAGCAATACAATATCATTTATCAGGCTAAGCGCTTTCGCACTTAACCACGTCGGATTGTTCATGGCAGTTTTCATACTCTCCGAAATGGCTGAAGGCGCAGGAAGCCTGGCGGCAATTATAATAGGCAATATCCTGATCATTGGATTGGAAGGGCTTATCGTTGGCATACAGGCTCTAAGGCTTGAATACTACGAGCTGTTCAGCAGGTTCTTCACCGGTGACGGAAGGCCTTATAAACCATTGAAAAACCAAAATCATTTATAAAAATGGAGGAGTCAATATGGGTTTTATTTTAGTTTTAACGATTTTTCTTGTTTTATCAATTATAGGTTTGGGACTGTATTACATTAAAAGAGGGCTTTCGGGCAAAAACGCGAAGAAAATACTTGGCATAAACATTATCAGTATTTTCAGTCTGCTGATAATTGCCACAGTATTAATAATTTCCGGGAATGTATATGCCGAGCCTGCAGAGAACCAGGCATCTGAAGCAGTAAACGGCCTTGGCCTTCTTGCCGCCGCTTTGTCTACCGGGCTCTCCACTATAGGGGCAGGAATAGCCGTAGCAATATCCAGTTCAGCGGCTCTTGGCGCAATCAGCGAAGATTCCAGCCTACTTGGTAAGACGTTGATATTCGTAGGTCTTGCAGAGGGAATCGCTATTTACGGTCTGATTGTTTCAATACTTATCCTCGGAAGGCTGTAAAAGGCTGGTGAAATACGATGAAAATGTTTTTAATAAGCGATAATGTCGATACCCTTACCGGAATGCGTCTCACAGGAGTGGAAGGCATAGTTGTCCATGAGGTGCATGAAGTACGCAAAGCGCTTGATAAAACCCTTGAGGATAAGGATGTGGCAATAATACTGATTACTGAAAAGCTGGCCAGGCTTGTTCCTGAATATATCAGGAATATCAAGCTCAACCTGAGGATTCCCCTGATTGTTGAAATACCTGACAGGCATGGTACGACCAGGTCCTCTGATTCAATAACAAGGTACGTCAAGGAATCCATAGGCCTGAAGATATGAGGTGGTATTTTGAGAAGCATTATGGATAAGCTCAGATACTTTAACGAAGTTATGCTAAAAGACGCAACGGCTGAAAGGGATAGAATTCTCCATCAGGTAAAAGCCCTTTCTGAGGAGCGTATTGCCCGGGAAAAAAGTAAATTTCAGGAAGAGGCCGAACTTTTTTTAAGAAAAGAAACGACTTTGGCTGAAATCGAAAAAAACAGCATAATTTCCAGGGCAATTATTGAGAGCAAGCAGTTACTTGCGAAAACCAGGAACGAAATTATTGAAACAATATATAATGACGTAGAGAACAGACTCATTGAATTTGTTCAAAAGGAAGAGTATATAGGCTACCTGTCCCGTCAAATTATTGATTCCTGTTCACTTGCAGGAGAAGGCAAACTCATTGTTTACTTGTGCAAAAGGGATATGGAAAGGTTAAAGGGTTTATTGGAAGATATTAAACCCAATCTCCCGCAAGATGTGGCTTTCGAGCAAACCGGAAATGAAATTATCGGCGGTTGCAAAATCCTTAACCAAACCGCCGGCATCATTGTTGACAATACTTTTATAAAGCGCCTTGAATCAAGCAGGGATAGCATACTTGAAATTTGCGGCTTGCATATTTAATGGGAAAGCAGGTGATTTGAGCTTGAGAAACTTAAGAACATTAGAATCAGATGCGGCAGTGATATGCAGAATCAACGGCCCAGTTGTTAAAGCAAGGGGCGCAGCCGGTTTCAGGATGCACGAAACTGTCCTTGTAGGCACCAAAAAGCTTATAGGAGAAGTTATATCCCTTGAAAACGATACAGCAACCATACAGGTCTATGAAGTTACAACCGGGCTTTATGTGGGAGAACCGGTAATATCCACCGGCAAGCCTCTTTCCGTAAAGCTTGCCCCGGGAATTATCGGAAATATATTTGATGGTATAGAAAGGCCTCTTAAGTCCATTGAGAAAAACTCCGGACCTTTCATACTGCGCGGCGTTGATGCAGAGTTTCCTGAAAGTGATGTCAGGTGGCATGTTCATATCACTGCAAAACCCGGTGACAAGGTAAGCGGCGGTATGGTTGTTGCAGAAACTCAGGAAACTCCGTTAATTGTCCACAAAATTATGGTCCCTCCCGGAATTGAAGGCGTAGTATCCGAAGTGATGCCTGACGGAGATTATTCAGCATATGATACTCTTATGAAAATATCGCTGGCAAACGGAAACAACTACGACCTGAAAATGCTCCAGGAGTGGCCGGTAAGAAAACCCAGGCCGAGCATGGAAAAGCTAGCAATAACTGAACCCCTTATTACAGGACAAAGGGTTATAGATACTTTTTTCCCTATAGCCAAAGGTGGAACCGCTGCGATTCCGGGAGGCTTTGGCACCGGAAAAACCATGACGCAGCACCAGCTGGCAAAATGGTCAGATGCTGATATTATTGTATATGTTGGCTGTGGAGAACGTGGAAACGAGATGACTGAAGTCCTCAGGGATTTTCCGAAGCTCACCGACCCGAAATCAGGACGCCCTCTTATGGAACGTACAATACTTATTGCAAATACTTCCGATATGCCCGTTGCAGCGAGAGAAGCTTCCATATACACAGGTGTTACACTGGCTGAGTATTACAGGGATATGGGATATAATATCGCTTTGATGGCCGATTCAACCTCCCGTTGGGCGGAAGCGCTGCGTGAAATATCCGGCAGGCTTGAAGAAATGCCTGCTGAAGAAGGATTTCCCGCATACCTTTCATCAAGGCTCTCAGAATTTTACGAACGGGCCGGGAAAGTCCGGACTTTGGGCAACAGCACAGGTTCAATAACGATTATAGGCGCCGTGTCTCCCCAGGGTGGCGATTTTTCTGAGCCGGTCACGCAAAATACAAGGCGTTTTGTCAGATGCTTTTGGGGTCTGGACAGGCAGCTTGCGTATTCCAGGCACTACCCTGCCATACACTGGCTTTCCAGCTACAGTGAATACCTGGAAACACTTGAAAAATGGTATGAAAATAATGTAGATAATCAATTCATGAGTTATCGCAGTCAATTGTTAAAGATACTCAACGAAGAAGACAAGCTTATTGAAATAGTAAAACTGATAGGTGGGGATATCCTGCCTGACGACCAAAAGCTGATATTGGAGACAGGGAGAGCAATACGTTTCGGATTCCTGCAGCAGGGAGCCTTTCATCCTGTAGACACCTATGTTCCGCTTAAGAAGCAGTTTTTGATGATGGAAGTCATACTTTACCTGCACAATAAAGTATTTGAACTTGTCCGTAATGGCATTCCCATCTCAAGGATTAAGGAACTGGGCCTATTTGAAGAAATAATCAGGATAAAATACACTTTTAGAAATGATGAACCGGAACGTTTTGAAGAATTGAAAAAAACAATTGATGAAAAACTCAGCACATTAATATAAAAGGAGGACGCTGGCAGTGTCTATAGAATATCTGGACCTAAAAAATATATCAGGTCCATTATTGGTTGTAAAAGGAGTAAGCGAAGCATCCTTTGAAGAACTTGTTGAAATTACGGTTGATGAACAAGGCACCCGCCTTGGAAGGATCATGGATATTTCAGATGATGTCGCCGTTATCCAGGTATTTGAAGGGACATCCGATATATCACTGAAGAACGCAAGAGTACGTCCGCTTGGACGGCCGCTTGAGTTGCCGCTGTCTTCCGAAATCCTTGGAAGGGTATTCGATGGGCTTGGCAGACCAATAGATGGCCTTGGCAGTGTTTTCCCCGAGATGAAGCGGGATGTTAACGGTAATCCTATAAACCCTGTTTCAAGGAAATACCCAAAGGATTATATAGAAACAGGCATATCGGCTATTGATGTCCTTACTACGCTTATCAGGGGACAGAAACTTCCTATTTTCTCCGGCAGTGGCCTTCCCCATAATGAGCTTGCGGTGCAGATAGTGCGGCAGGCAAAGCTTCCAAGGCAAGAGGATAGCGAATTCGCCATAGTTTTTGCGGCAATGGGCGTCAAGCATGATGTAGCAGAGTACTTCAGGGAAAGTTTCCGTCAAAGCGGCGTGCTGCAAAAGGTTGTAATGTTTCTCAACCTGGCAAACGACCCTCCTGTGGAGCGTATAGTAACACCCCGTTGTGCCCTGACGGCAGCCGAGTACCTTGCTTTTGAACTTGGCATGCATATACTCGTTATACTCACCGACATGAGCGCATATTGTGAAGCTCTACGTGAGATATCGTCATCAAAGGGCGAAATCCCCAGCAGAAAAGGATTTCCCGGTTACATGTACAGCGATCTTGCTTCAATTTATGAAAGGGCGGGAATGATTGAGGGAAGGACCGGTTCTATTACCCAAATACCGATACTTACAATGCCTAATGATGACATAACGCACCCGATACCTGACCTTACCGGTTATATAACAGAAGGGCAGATCGTCCTTGACAGGGACCTCCATCAAAGGGGTGTTTATCCGCCCATATCCGTTCTGCCATCCCTTTCAAGGCTTATGAAGGACAGCATAGGAGAAAAATACACAAGAGAAGACCATGCTTCATGTGCTTCACAATTGTTTGCATCCTATGCAAAAGTTCACGAAGTAAGGGCGCTGGCCTCGGTAATCGGCGAAGATGAGCTGAGTGAAATCGACAAACTCTATATGGAGTTTGGACGGGCATTTGAGAATGAATTTTTATCCCAGGGTAAAAATGAAGACAGGCCGCTGGAATATACACTTGATCTCGGTTGGAAATTACTTGGCATTCTGCCGAGGGAGGAACTTGACAGGGTGGACGATAAGATTTTGGATAAATACTTCAAGCCCCGCGGAGGCGTTCATGTTTAAGATTCCAGTATCAATAGCGTACGAATACAGGAGTGTGAGCTTATGGATGTTTCAACATTTCCAACAAAAGGCAACCTTATAAAAGCGCGCGCCAGCCTTGAATTATCAATTCAAGGTTATGAATTGCTTGACAAAAAAAGAAATATCCTGATTAATGAAATGCTTTCCTTGATCAGCCGGGCGGAAAAAATCCAGGCCGATATCGATAAAGTCTTCAGCACCGCATATAAAGCTTTGCAGCGTGCCAATATATCCCTTGGCATAAGCACATTGCAGCAGGTAGGTTACGCTATCCCGGAGGAGGACGGTATCGAGTTCAAATCAAAAAGCATTATGGGAGTAGAAATTCCGATTGTGAAATTAAGAAAACAGGAAGGAATTAAAGTTAACTATAGCTTTTTCAGAACTAATTACTTTCTTGACATAGCCTATGAAAACTTTAACAAGGCTAAAATGCTTTGCCTTGAAATAGCTGAAGTTGAGAACACCATTTACCGGCTGGCAGAACATATAAAAAAGACACAGAAAAGGGCTAATGCCTTAAAAAGCATAATAATTCCCAAGTACAGGGATTTGGTGAATAAAATCCAAAATTCCCTGGAAGAAAAAGAACGTGAAGAGTTTTCGCGTCTTCACGTCCTGAAAGAAAAGAAGGGTTACAAGTGAACATTGATTTTGATACAAAATCTGATTACTCGATATATTCGTTATATATTCCTCTTTTTGTGTAATGGGTATGGAGCAGTTCATGGGATTTGTGCCCTAAAGGTTTCTTCAGGAATTCTTCATATAGTTTTAATACAAAAGGATTCTGATGCGACTTCCTGAGCTCTTTGCCCTCATCCTCCTTGTAGATGGCCTGAAGTCTTTTTACCCTGATCTCGTCATTCGTCGGTCTGGGCTGTCCGCCGCCGCTTATGCAGCCTCCAGGGCATCCCATAACTTCGATGAAATGATACGGAGATTCACCTCTTGCAACCTCTTCCATAAGCTTTCTGGCGCCTGCCAGGCCGCTCGTGACTGCAACTTTAATAGTGACACCGTCGAGAAAAGCATATTCCTCAATTGGATTCTCAATCTTCAATTCAGCGGTTTTTATCTGTTCAAGCCCGACAATAGGCGTAACGTGCAGTTTCTCAAAAGGCAGTTCCCTTCCGGTAACAATTTCGTATACAGTTCTCAATGCCGCTTCCATAACACCTCCGGTTGCTGCAAATATGTCAGCCGCTCCGGTTGACAGACCTAAAGGATTATCAAACTTACTGTCCTCAAGGCTCTTGAAATCAATACCTGCTTCTTTTATCATCTTTGCAAGCTCTCTTGTTGTGAGCACTGCGTCAACATTCGGATAGCCGTTGTTTTTCAGCTCCGGACGTGTAATCTCAAACTTCTTCGCCGTACAAGGCATTACTGATACAACAAATATGTCTTTGGGGTCAATGCCTATTTTTTCAGCATAGTACGACTTTACCAGAGCCCCCAGCATCATATGGGGCGATTTGCATGTGGAAATATGGTCAAGCTCATCCGGGAATGTGTGTTCAACAAACTTTATCCATCCGGGACTGCAGCTTGTTATCATGGGAAGTACCGCTTTTTTTCCTGAAAATACTTTTTTCACCCTTTCAAGGAACTCATTTCCTTCTTCTATAATTGTAAGGTCAGCTGCAAAGTTTGTATCAAATACATCATCAAAGCCCATTTCTTTTAATGCGGTTACCATTTTTCCCGTCACAAGGGTGCCGGGTTCATATCCGAATTCTTCACCGAGGGCAGCCCTTATTGCAGGGGCAGTCTGTATAACAACCCTTTTGTTTTTATCGAACAGGGCTTCCCATACAACCTGGGTAGAATCCTTTTCTTTGAGCGCTCCAACAGGACATACAGTTGTACACTGCCCGCAATATGCGCAGTTAACTGTATTTAGAGGAAAATCTGCCGCAGGACCTATATAGGTTTCGAATCCCCTGTTCTGCGCGTTAAGCACTCCCACACCCTGTATTTCATTACACACGGTAACGCATCTTCTGCAAAGTATGCATTTTGAAGCATCCCTTTCTATAGACGGGGAAGAGTTATCCAACATAGCTTTGGACTTCTCTCCCTCGAACCGGCATTCGTTTACCTGCAGGAGTTCTCCGATTTTCTGAAGTTCGCAATTTTGATTTCTCGAACAGTTCAGACAGTCCTTGGGATGATCTGAGAGTATTAATTCATAAAGCACTTTTCTTGCTTTCTTTACCCTTTCTGAATTGGTTCGTACAACCATGCCTTCCTGAACCGTAACCATACAGGAAGCCTGAAGATTCTTTGCTCCTTCGACCTCAACTACACAAATTCTGCAGGAACCAAACTGATGTACACAGT
The DNA here is from genome assembly GCA_012840535.1 of Clostridiaceae bacterium. Lineage (GTDB taxonomy): Bacteria > Bacillota > Clostridia > Acetivibrionales > DUMB01 > DULF01. Next base: position 10,107 of record DULF01000065.1, on the reverse strand, counting down.
CAAGGTGGCAAAGGCTCGGTATTATTATATTATTTTTCTTTGCAGCCTCAAGTATTGTCATACCTTCTTCTGCATTTATATTTTTGTTATTGATTACCATGTTAACCATCTTTCCCATTTCTACGCCCTCCTGTCGCATCTCAAGCATCTCATGGCTTCTGCCATAGCGTTGAGCTTATGGTATCCCACAGCAACTTCATTAAAGTTGTGTTTTCTTTCTTCCGGATCAAGATATTTCATTGGGAATCTTTCATGCTCCACTATCTCTTTTTCATCAGCCGCAGGCGGTATGTAGATATCTTCGCCGGTATTCAGCTCGCCTTTTCCACCCAGGTATTTATCAATTTCCCTGGCGGCTTTCTTGCCATCAGCAATAGCTGTTATTGCGACATCAGAACCTCTGACCACATCTCCTCCGGCGAATACGCCCTTCATTTTGGTCATCATTGTGTCCTTGTCTGTCACAAAGGTACCCCACTGGGTTATCTCCACTTCATCCTTGTTTATGAAAGGAAGGTCAGAGTACTGGCTGACAGCAGGAATCACCATATCTGCCCTGATAGTGAATTCCGAGCCGTTCACTGGTTTTGGCTTTCTCCTTCCGCTTGAGTCAAACTGCCCAAGTTCCATTCTTATACATTCTACCCCTGTCACCTTGTCCTTTCCGATAAACCGTACAGGTGCGGCAAGAGGAATTATCTTGATTCCTTCTTCCAAAGCGTCCTTTATCTCTCTTGCATCTGCAGGCATATCTTCTATGGTCCTTCTGTAAACTATCGTTACCTCTTTTGCTCCCAGCCTCAAAGCAGAACGTGCGGCATCTATGGCTGTATTACCGCCGCCGATAACGACAACATGGTCTCCAACCTTGACGTCCTTCCTCAGAGCTACATCCCTGAGAAATTCCAGTCCATGGCATACGCCTTTTAATTCTTCGCCTTCAATGTTTATTCTGTTGGAAAATTGCGTTCCAGTTGCAATATAAATTGCATCATGTTTCATCCGCAGCTGATAAAAAGTGACATCAACGCCGACCTCTGTATTAAGGTGTATTTTTACACCTGCCTGTTCTATCAGTTTTATCTCGCGCTGTAATACATTCATAGGAAGCCTGTATTCAGGTATTCCAAATGCAAGTATACCGCCGGCAACAGGCTGAGCCTCGTATACCTCAACATCATAACCAAGTCTTGCAAGATAATAGGCGCAAGTCAGTCCGGACGGCCCCGCTCCTATAATTCCGACACTCTTTCCTTTCTTCGGGAAAACAAGATCCATATATGGCTCTTCCTCATGCCTCATAACATAGTCAGCAACATACCTCTTTAAATCTGCAATTGCAAGAGGTTCATCAAGCTGAGCTCTTCTGCATTTGCTTTCGCACGGGTGGGTGCAAACCCTTCCGCAGACTGCAGGGAACGGATTCTCCTTTCTTATCAGGTTGTATGCGTCCCTGATCCTTCCCGCCGCTATTAATGCCAGATAGCCGGGCACATTCACTCCGGCCGGACAAGCATTCTGGCACGGTGAAATAAACATGTCCGCACATACGCCTGCCTGGCAGTACTTGTTTTTGATATGCTCTTCATATTCCTCCCTGAAATTCTTTATCATACTCAGTACAGGATTCGGCGCAGTCTGTCCAAGGCCGCACAAGGCCGTATCCTTTATTATTTCTCCCAATTCCTCAAGACGCTCAATATCTCCTTCCTGCCCTTCTCCCCTTGTTATTCTCTCAAGGATTTCAAGCATTCTCTTTGTCCCAAGCCTGCACGGAACACATTTACCGCATGATTCATCCTGTACAAATTCCATGAAAAACCTTGCCATATCAACCATGCATGTGTCCTCATCCATGGCTATCAAACCGCCTGAGCCCATGATAGCTCCAAGTTTTGCAAGAGAATCGTAGTCAATCGGGGTATTCAGATGTTCCTTTGTTATGCAACCTCCTGAAGGTCCGCCTGTCTGAGCGGCTTTGAATTTCTTGTTCTTTTGAATTCCACCGCCGATTTCAAATATTATGTCTCCTAAAGTAATACCCATTGGCACTTCGACAATTCCGGTATTATTAATGTCGCCGGCCAATGCAAACACCTTGGTTCCCTTGCTTCCTTCCGTCCCGTATTTTGAAAACCATTCGCTTCCATTCAGAATAATAGGCGGAACATTGGCAAAAGTTTCAACATTGTTTATAATAGTTGGCTTGCCAAATAATCCCTTCTGGAACGGGAAGGGCGGTTTCTGCCTCGGCTCGCCTCTCTCTCCCTCAATTGATGCCATTAGGGCCGTTTCCTCGCCGCATACAAAAGCGCCTGCTCCAATCCTTATTTCAACATCAAAATCAAAACCGCTTCCAAATATGTTTTTACCCAGGATTCCAGCCTCACGGGCTTTTCTGATTGCCATATCCAGTCTTTCTACGGCAATGGGGTATTCAGCTCTTACATACACATACCCTTTATTTGCTCCTATTGCATACCCCCCGATTATCATTCCCTCAATTACCGAATGGGGATCCCCTTCAAGTATGCTCCTGTCCATAAAGGCGCCCGGGTCACCCTCATCAGCGTTGCACACTATATATTTCTGGCTGCCCTGAGCTTTCATTCCCGCTTCCCACTTTATCCCGGTAGGAAAACCTCCGCCGCCGCGCCCTCTCAACCCGGATTTTTTGATTTCCTCAACCACCTGCTCAGGCGACATCTGTAAAATTGCTTTCGTCGCAGCCATATAGCCGTCCCTGACGATGTATTCTTCCAGTGAAGAGTAATCTATTGCTCCGCAATTTCTTAACGCAATTTTCACCTGTTTTTTAAAATAGTCTATATCGTCCAGATGTGGTATATACTGATTTTTGTGGACATCGTAATAAGTTTTTTCTATTTTTATTTTTTCTTCAATAAAATGGGACTTGACAATTGAAGGAATATCTGAGGGCTCAAGCTCTGTGTAAAAAACACCGTCAGGCATTACAATCATAACCGGTCCAATATCACACGTGCCCATGCAACCGGTTTCGACAACCAGGACTTTTCCCTGCAGATTATATTCCTTTATAGATTTGAGGAGGGCTTCCTTTACAGATTGGCTGCCCGAAGATATGCAGCCTGCTCCCGCACATACCAAAGCCCTGTATTTATACTGTCCTATGAAATCACCGTATTGTTTATTAATCTTTTCAAGATCAGCAGCGCTTTTTATACATATTTTGCTACTCATGCCAAATCACCTCAACCCCTCAAGTATTGACTGCAGTTTGTCAGGGTTTACCTGTTTGTACACCGTGTCGTTAATCATCATTGCAGGTGCAAGCCCGCAAGCCCCTATACATCTCATTACTTCAAGAGTAAACATGCCGTCATCCGTCGTATCTCCTATCCCGATACCAAGTATCTCCTGGAGCTTTTCAACAATCTTTTTTCCTCCGCGTACATAACACGCCGTTCCAAGACATACTCTAATTGTGTACTTTCCTCTTGGCTTTGTTGAAAAGAAAGAGTAGAATGAGACAACCCCATAAACCTCTGACAACGGCTTTCCTAGCTTGTCGGCTATGAACTTCTGAAGCTCAACTGGTAAGTAACCGTAAATACCCTGAGCAGCATGAAGTATTTGGATCAGGCTTCCTTCCCTGTCTTTGTATTCATCGACAATCCGGCCTATCCTTTCATACTTCTCCTGCTCAGTCTCCTTTCTGCACTTACATTGCTTTACTTGACTGCTCATATGACCTCCTTTTGAAATACCTAAAAATTAGGTAGAATAATAGACTTTGAGTTTTTTTTGGCAAAATTGGACATATTTTTAACAATATTGAGCATATTTTTTCACAATGTTTGGCAGATTAGGTGCTGCGATCAAAATTATAACGAAACTTGAGAGATGGCTTAGAATATTACATGATTACTTGTTAAAAAAATAACATTTGTATTTATCTGTGTACATTATATCACTGAATATGTGATTTTGCAATACCTTTAATAAATTTTCCCTAGTCATATTCATCGAAGCGTGTATAAATTTTAATACATTCTCATTTCCTTTGTCTTCTTTATTAAGTCAATAATACGAGAAGTTAAACCATTATTAAGAAAAATCAATACTGAATAATTTAAAAATATATAAGAATAATAAATTTGAACAAATAATTTAAGGAGGGCTTTCTACATGAAAAACGTAAGAAAAATGAACCAGCCGAATACAGGAGTTAAATGCGTGGTAAATACCTGCCATTATTATATGCAAGGAGACCATTGCGCAGCAGAACAAATAGAAATACAGCCAAGGAATGCAGCTGACTCTCAAGAAACCGACTGCGCAACATTTATGCCTAAATAATGGCCAGGATAAGACTATGAAAAAAAGATCTTACCACAAACCACCACCTGAGCAATCGAGGTTTAAAGGAGAAATGGTTCCTGAAAAAGATGACATGGATTTGAAGCCGACAGGCAGGTATATGGCAAAGAATCCGTATAAAACACCGCCAAACAAGAGCTAAGGTAAAGGGACATTCCTCTTCGAGGGATGTCCTGAACAACGTAAAGGGACATTCCTCTTCGAGGGATGTCTGGGTAAGGTAAAGGGACATTCCTCTTCGAGGGATGTCCTGAACAAGGTTAAGGGACATTCCTCTTCGAGGGATGTCCCTTTTTGATTATCCCGATCTTGATACTCTGCTTCTTTTTTTGATTCCTCTATTTCCGTCCTTTGTTCTCTTACTTCTGTTCTCTGGTACTTATCGCTTATATTAATTACTCTGGTCTCTGGATTCTGCTCTCTGGCATCTGTTCGCTATATTCTCGCAACTCCCGAATCTCTTGCCGCTTTTGCTACAGCCTGTGCTACAGCCGGAGCGACTCTTAGGTCGAAAGGCGCCGGTATTACATAATCAGGGTTTAATTCTTCATCACTGATAAGTGATGCTATGGCATATGCTGCAGCAATCTTCATTTCATCATTTATATCCGAGGCCCTTACATCCAGCGCTCCCCTGAATATCCCCGGGAACGCAAGCACGTTGTTTATCTGGTTTGCAAAGTCGGACCTTCCTGTACCTACAACACTGGCACCGGCTTCCTTGGCTTCATCAGGCATTATCTCAGGTATCGGATTAGCCATTGCAAATATTATTGGATCCTTTGCCATGCTCCTTACCATTTCCTTGGTTACCATTCCAGGCGCTGAAAGTCCGATAAACACATCTGCCCCTACAATGACATCTTTGAGTGTTCCCTTCTTTTTCTCAAGATTTGATATTTTTGCCATCTCTGCCTTCTCTGAATTAAGGTCTTCTCTTCCTTCGTATATGGCTCCTTTTCTGTCACACAGTATAACTTTCTTAAGACCCATGCTCATCAAAAGCTTTGTTACCGCAATACCTGCCGCTCCTGAACCGTTTACTACAACTGAAATATCTTTTATGTCCTTACCGGTAAGCTTCAATGCATTTATCATGGCTGCAAGTGTTACAACAGCCGTGCCGTGCTGGTCATCGTGGAATATTGGTATATCACACTCTGCCTTAAGCCTTCTTTCTATCTCAAAACATCTGGGCGCAGATATATCCTCAAGGTTAATTCCTCCAAAACTTCCTGAAATAAGCTTTATTGTGTTCACTATCTCATCTACGTCTTTGGATTTTATGCAAAGCGGAAAAGCATCCACATCTGCAAAAGACTTAAACAATACACATTTTCCTTCCATTACAGGCATTCCGGCTTCAGGACCGATATCACCAAGTCCTAACACAGCAGTGCCGTCTGTTATAACAGCAACAAGGTTCCACCTTCTTGTATACTTATAAGAAAGGTTTACATCTTTCTGAATTTCAAGACATGGTTGGGCAACTCCAGGTGTATAAGCCAAAGACAAGTCCATTTTGTTTTTTACTGGCACCTTGCTTATTACCTCGATTTTCCCTCTCCATTGTTCATGTAATTTCAATGATTCTTGCTGGATTGACATAATAAAACCCCCCTGTAATTGATTCAAAATCAAATTTATATTCCATCAGCCCCAGTTCATTTCTATTTCAATAAACTGTTTCTGAAACGGCCTATAAAACACGTCTTTGTAAAATGATTCCTTGCTTGTCCGAACAATTTATGCATTTTTTCGGTTTCTGTCCGAATAACTGATTTTTATTAATAAAAAAGTCACACAAGACATTGAAGAACAACATGTCTGAATGTGACTCCTAACTCCCTGATATAAAACTTGTATCCCCGCATACCCATCAATTAGTATAACCTATTATCAGCTGACTTGCAATAGATAAATTTTCAATATTGAACATATTTTTTTAAATTATCTTGTATCATGCCGCTTGCGGCTTACTGTACTACTTTAACAATGTTGAACATGTTATCAAGGACCGCCCAGTTCTGCGGGAACTGCTGGCCAAGTAGCCAGTAGCTAACGCCTCTTAATCCGTACCTCACTGCAAGTAAAAATTTAGCCTGGACGCTTCTTGCATCCTCAAACCACAAAACATGTTCCACGCCTCTTTCATCCCTGTAATTGAAAAACGGCGCCTGCACCCTGGTATCATACCGGATGACAGCTCCATATCTTGCCGCAAGCTGAATTGCTCCTTGCGGGCTGACCCTCCTGGCCCAGGGTCCGCCGGGCATGTATGGCAATGGCCAATCGTAACCGTAAAGTGGCACTCCCATCATAATCTTTCTTGGAGGAATTACAGATACGGCATACCTAATTACATCTTCCACAAGGTCAATCGGAGCTACGGCATATGGCGGGCCTCCTGACCATCCCCATTCATAAGTCATAATAATAACAAAATCGACAATCTCTCCGTGAGCCCTATAGTCATGCGCTCCATGCCATGCGCCTGCTTCGTAGTCCTCAGGTTTCGGTGCCAGAGCTGTTGAAACGGGATAATTAAGTGGCCTTAAAGCTGCAACAACTCTTCTTAAGAAATCATTGTATGCTCCTCTGTTTTGAGGGGAAATTCTTTCAAAATCAATATTCAATCCATAATAACCCTTCTCCCTCATTACATTAATTACATTATCGATCAAAGTTTGCTGCAGAGATGTACTGCCCAGAATTGTGTCCACTAATTCCGTATCAAAGTTCCCGCCTCTGAAATTGGTAATAACCATAAGCGGCGCAATCCTGTATTGTCTTGAAGCGTTTAAAATTGCTTCGTCGTTCACCGGTGTCAGGCCGCCATCTGCGGTTACCTGATAACTGAAGGGACTTATATATGTCAAAAATCTCCCCACTTCATTAACTATACGTATATCATTTTCAGCAGTAGACGGCTCTATATAGCCGTTTACCTCTATAAATCCGTAATTTTTCGCTAATTCCGGTATTCTAATTATCATGCCGGGATATATGATATTAGGGTTAGTAATGCCGTTTAACTGCGCAATTCTGTCAACCGGGACATTAAACCGCCTGGAAATGCTCCATAATGTATCTCCAGGCTGTACTCGGTAGGCTCTTTCCGTAGATGGGATAACTAAAGCCTGGCCTACTACCAGATACGGAATTTCATTAAGCCCGTTTATTTGTATTATTCTTTGCACACTTACACCATACCTTGTGGAAAGAGAATACACAGAATCACCGGGTCTGACAACATGTATTACCATTGTCCCACTTCCTTTTTTCATCGTTATTTTATTATATTCAAAAAAGGATGATATGTTTACATAAGTAGTGCCAGAAAAATGATAATCCCACAAACAAATGCAATATCAGCTTAATTCCATGAACTGCTATTATATGCCTAACTTTTTCTTGAATGTAAATAGCTAACGTGCTATAATTTAAACTGTATAAATATAAAGTAAAATGTGATTTAATTAATTTTGTACTCTACCCTCCTTGAAGATTTGGAGAGAGAAGTCAAAATGAATTAAATCCAAATTATTCAAGGAGGTATATTAATATGGCCGACAAAACTATAGTTTGTAAAGACTGCAACAGTGAATTCATTTTCACTGAGGGAGAACAAAAATTTTACAAGGAAAAAGGGTTTGAAAATGAACCGCAAAGATGTCCGGACTGCAGACGAGCAAGAAAAATGCAAAGAAGGAATAACAACTTTAACAGGCAAAACAGGAATTTCGGCAGCAGGTGGTAGGTTAAGGGGAGTGAAAGCTCTCCTTTTAAATTGTTATAGTTTTAACTAACTATTCTATGTTTATAGTATTCTATAATCTAGCGTTTTTAGTAAGCAAAATTATAACAGTGAGGTGTATTATCCATGAAGAATTTTCCTCTTTATGAGGTAAGGCCTATTGAAAATTTAAAGGATATGCTTAATTCAAGCGTTGAATTGTTCGGAAACAGGCCTGCATTTCTTGTTAAACGTCATGGCAGCCAAACCTACGAGCCAGTACTGTTCAAAGAGTTTTACAATGATGTGTACGCTTTTGGCACAGCTTTAATGAATCTTGGGCTTAAAGGTAAAAAAATCGCACTTATCGGTGAAAACAGGTATGAATGGGCAGTATCTTACCTTGCCGTTATAAACGGCACAGGTGTAATTGTTCCACTTGACAAGGAACTACCCGAAAACGAAATTGAAAGCCTGTTAAAAAGGTCAAGGGCAAGCGCTATAATTTTTTCCGGCAACAAAGCCCAGAGCATTGAAAACATAACAAAGAAAATAGATTTCATTGATTATTACATAAACATGGATGCAGATGAGGACAACAATAACGTATTGTCATTCAGCAAATTGCTCAAGACAGGCGCAAAGCGTGTGGAAGAAGGAGACAGAAGCTTTATTGACGCTGAAATTGATAATACCGCCTTAGCTTCCCTGCTATTTACTTCAGGAACAACTGATAAGGCAAAGGCAGTTATGTTGTCCCATAAAAACATATGCGCAAATATAATGGCTATGTGCTCGATGGTCTATATTGACGAAAAAGACACCTTCCTGTCCGTGCTTCCCATACACCATACATATGAATGCACCTGCGGTTTTCTCTGCCAGATTTACAGGGGAAGTACAATAGCTTACTGCGAGGGGTTGCGCCACATAGTCAAGAACCTGCAGGAATCAAAAGCAACAGTCATGTTGGGCGTTCCTTTGATTTATGAAACCATGTATAAAAAAATATGGGAACAGGCCGGTAAAAATCCCAAGATGCTTAAAAAGCTGAAATTAGGAATTAAAATAAGCAATCTTTTAAAGAAAGTTAATATTGATATAACAAAAAAGCTTTTTGCTCCCATCCACCAGAACTTTGGCGGACATATAAGGTTATTTATAAGCGGAGCGGCGGGAATAGATCCTGTTGTCGCCAAAGGCTTCAGAGATTTTGGAATACATCTCATACAGGGTTATGGACTTACTGAATGCGCGCCGATTGTAGCTTTAAACCGTGACGTATACTTCAAGGATGACGCAGCGGGTCTTCCACTTCCGGGTCTTGAAGTGCGGATTCAGAATCCTAATGATGAGGGTGTAGGCGAAATTACAGTAAAAGGCCCCAATGTAATGATGGGATACTATGAAGATCCCGAAATGACCGCAGAAGTAATGCATGATGGATGGTTTTCCACCGGTGATTTGGGTTATATTGACGAGGACGGTTTTGTTCATATAACCGGACGTAAAAAGCATGTAATTGTAACTAAGAACGGCAAGAACATTTACCCTGAAGAAATTGAAACACTTTTAAACCGTAGTCCTTACATTAAGGAATCACTTGTGCATGGAAAAGAAGACAGTGTTTACGGTGATGTTGTAGTAAGCGCCATAATAGTTCCTGACATGGAAGTAATAAACGAGAAATTCAAAGACAACCCGCTGTCACAGGATGAAATCCGTGAACTAATACACAAGGAAGTTAAAGCTGTTAACAAATCACTTGTTACTTATAAATATATAAGAGATTTCCAACTGCGTGAAAAAGAATTTGAGAAGACAACGACCAGGAAAATCAAGAGATACCTTGAAAATGTATAAGCCTGTTGTATTTTATTATAAAACAGCAGGATTGGCCATATGCGTACACTCATATGCAAAGGCCAATCCTTTTGTGTTTTTAATATAGTTCATTGCCTTAATGCTTTTGAAGTATAAGTTTCCGTTTCAATTCCTCCTATTCCATG
>DULF01000064.1 GCA_012840535.1 Clostridiaceae bacterium | reverse complement strand
TCGGCTGTGCATGCTTGTACATGTAACTATCAGGTCTCCGATTCCGGAAAGGCCGGCAAAAGTTTGCAGCTGTGCTCCCATAGCCTGTCCAAGCCTTGCGATTTCTCTTAAGCCTCTGGTCATCAATGCTGCCTTTGTATTATCTCCAAAGCCCAGACCATCAGCTATCCCGGCACATAAAGCTATGACATTTTTTACAGCGCCGCCAAGTTCCACACCAATTATATCCGGATTAGTGTACACCCTGAAATCCGGCGACATGAATATATCCTGAACAAACTCCGCTGCTTCAATGTTTTCCGAAGCAGAAACATATGCTGTGGGCATGCCTTTTGACAGTTCTTCCGCATGGCAAGGGCCTGAAAGAGCAACAACCGATGCTTCAGGTATTTCCTGTTTTATGACCTGTGACGGCCTTAGACATGTTTCAACTTCAAGCCCTTTTGAAAAGCATGCAACTATCACGTCTTTTTTTATGTACTTTGATATTAGTTTTGCGTTTTGCCTTACCGTTTGTGATGGCACTACCAATACAACCAAATCTGTATTATTAAGTACCTCTTCTATATCATCCGTACAGAATATACTTTCCGGTATTTTTACTCCAGGGAGTTTATCTTTCTGCTCCCTAAAGGTATTTATCATGTCGACTTCTTCTTTAAACGGTGTCCACATCCTTACATTATGCCCGTTTTTGTCAAGCAGTATTGAAACGGCAGTTCCCATGCTTCCTGCCCCAATAACCGAAATGTTTTTACCCATGGTTACCTCCATTGATTTCTTCGCCAATACGCATTTTCCGCGTATGGCATATATTATTCAAGGGACTGGCGCTCCGTTGTTTTCTTTACTCCAAGCTTTGATTCAGTGCCATTTAATATTCTCCGTATGTTTGACGAATGCCTGAAAATTACAAGCAACCCAATTGCCAGCGCGAAAACAATAAAATTCAAATCCCTGTTAAAAATCAATGCTAAAATTGGAAACAATACAGCCCCTATAATAGAACCCAGGGAAACATACCTTGTAAGCGCAACTACAACCACAAACACTCCAAGTATTATAAGGCCAATCAGCGGATCCATCATGAGCACCACTGTAATTGATGTAAGTGCGCCTTTTCCCCCTCTGAATCTGAAATACAACGGCCAATTGTGCCCGAGAATTGCAGCGGTCCCTCCTGCCATAGCTCCAATACCGTCAGCCATGGCATAACCTGCCAAATAAGCAACAACCCCTTTTAACACATCACCTATCAGCACAAACAGTGCCGCTTTTTTGCCCAGAGTCCTTAATACGTTTGTAGTACCCGCATTGCCGCTTCCATGCTGCCTTATGTCAATTCCATAAGCTTTGCCGACTATTATGGAACTGTTTATACTTCCAAGCAGATATCCTATAATTGCAGACAATATTACGTAAATCACCGGCATACATATCACTCCTTGTCCCTTTCTCTAAGAATAAACCTTATAGGCGTTCCCTCAAAACCGAAGCTTCTTCGCAACTGGTTTTCCATGTATCTTTCATATGAGTAGTGCATTAATTCCATGTCATTGACAAATATCACAAACGTGGGAGGTTTAACGCCTGATTGTGTCATATAATAAATTTTCAATCTCTTGCCTTTGTCAGAAGGCGGTTGCACCATAGCAACAGCCTCATTTACGAGGTCATTGAGCATACCTGTCGAAATCCTGAAAGATGCCTGGTCATTAACAAAGTTAATAAGCTCAAAAAGCCTTCCAACCCTCTGTCCTGTTTTTGATGAAATAAACAGGACAGGAGCATAGGTCATAAATCCAAGCCTTTCGTACACACTTTTTCTGTACTCCTCAAGTGTACCGGTTTCTTTTTCAACCAGGTCCCATTTATTAACCACAATTATCGAAGCTTTGCCCTGTTCATGGGCATAACCGGCAATTTTCGTGTCCTGTTCCGTTACTCCTTCCTGTGCGTCTATCATTATCAGGCATACGTCAGCCCTTTCAATAGCTCTCCACGACCTTATGGTACTGTATCTTTCAATATTTTCAACAATCTTGCTTTTCCTTCTTATTCCGGCAGTATCAATAAAAACATATTTTGTGTTTTCCTTTTCAATATATGTGTCAATCGCGTCTCTTGTAGTGCCAGGTATATCGCTGACAATAACACGCTCCTCGCCTATAATTCTGTTTATCAGGGAAGACTTGCCTACATTTGGCTTCCCGACAACCGCTACCTTTATTACATCGTCGTCATACTCTTCCTCAACATCTTCAGGCAGATATTTATATACCTCATCAAGAAGGTCTCCTATGCCTAGTCCGTGTATTGAAGAAATTACGATCATATCCCCAAGTCCCAGGTTGTAAAATTCATATACTTCAGGAGGAAGCTTACCTGGATTGTCCACCTTATTGACGGCAAGAATTATAGGTTTGTGGGTTTTCCTTAGCATTGTGGCAACTTCCCTGTCAGAAGCAGTCATTCCTTCTTTGGCGTCAACAAGGAATATTATAACGTCTGCCGTCTCCATTGCTATTTCCGCCTGGCGCTTCATCTGCTGCATGATGGTATCCTCGGAATAGGGCTCAATACCGCCTGTATCTATAAGAGTAAAGTTTCTGTTCCTCCATTCTGCGTCAGCGTATATCCTGTCCCTTGTAACTCCCGGTGTATCTTCAACTATAGAAATTCTTTTTCCAACAATATAATTAAAAAGAGTGGATTTTCCGACATTTGGCCTGCCAACTATTGCCACTACAGGTTTTGCCATTTTACACCACCTCCATAACCCTTTACTCAAGCCCTATAATACTCCGAATAAACTCTCCGCCATTATTTTCTACTGCGCAAACCTTTATATTCAACTGTTTTTCCAAATCACCAACAGTATAATCATCGAGAAGCAAGTCTTCGCCGGCCTTAAGAGTGCTTCTTGAAATAAGCAGCACATCTCCCAGCTCCTTCCCCGAAAGCTGAGATACTATGTCGGCACCGGTCAGCAAAC
>DULF01000063.1 GCA_012840535.1 Clostridiaceae bacterium | reverse complement strand
TCAAGAGGGTATCCGCCTTCTGTATTCGGGATTATGCCCAAACTTCTTGAACGTGCCGGAAACTCGGAAAAAGGTTCCATTACAGGCCTTTATACTGTACTTGTAGACAGTGATGACTTTAATGAGCCGATTACAGATACTGCAAGGGGAATATTGGACGGACATATTGTGCTGTCTAGGTCGCTGGCGAACAGGAATCAGTATCCGGCAATAGACGTACTTGCAAGTGTCAGCCGTGTCATGCCCGATGTAGTTACCCCTGAACATCTTAGGATTGCCGGAGAAATAAAAAAAGCGTTAGCTATATACAGGGATGCGGAAGATTTAATAAATATCGGCGCATATGTAAAAGGTAGCAACGAAAAAATTGACTATGCCATCGATGTCATTGATAATATCACAAGTTTTATTGAACAGGGGATTTATGACAAGTACTCTTACGATGAAGTGCTTGAGTTGCTAAAGGGTGTGTTAAAATAAAAGATTCATTTGAATTTTCCATTTTCATATTTAACAGCATGGATGGTGAATAATGGCTAAGTTTTTTTTCAAGCTTCAACCGTTGTTGAACGTTAAACAGCAAATGGAAGACAATTTAAAAAATGAGCTTGGTAAAGCGTTAAGGCAACTTGAGAAGGAGAAAGCTATCTTGGCAGGGATAAAAGAAGAAAAATGCCAGTGCATTGCCGAATTCAACGAAAAGGCAGGCAAAGGCATCTCTGTCAAGACACTTATAGATTATAATACATATATTTCGTATCTAAGCGAGAGAATACACTTTCAAAAAGAAAAGGTTAAACTTGCCAATGATAATGTCGATAAAATTAGGGAGGAATTGCTAAGAATCGTAAAAGAAAAAGAAATTTTGGAAAAATTGAAAGAAAAAAAGTTTGAGGAATTTTTAAAGGAACAGCTGAGAGAAGAACAAAAAATCAATGATGAAATTGTAAGTTATAAATATGCCGGTAATGCATAGATAAAATAAAATATCAATGACACAGGAGACAGCAATGCCAGAAAGCAAATTAAGTAATTCAAGAAATACAAAAATTTCCGACCAGAAAAACAACGCAAATAATGGCAAAAATAAAAGCGGGTTTCTTTTTACCATATCAGCAGTGCTGGTAGCATTATTGATTATTGTTTTTATACTTGGAGGAGCTGCTTTTTTTGCTATACGAAACAACTTTAATGGTATTGCGGACAAATACAGAAAACAAATACAGGCAATACCGGTATTAAAGCTGGCGCTACCCGCTTTACCGGACCCCTATGATCCGGAAAATTTAACAGATGAAGAGCTTAGACAAAAATATAAAGAATTGCTTAATATCAGAGATGACCTGAATCAAAAACTAAAAGAAGCAGAAGACAAAATAACAGAGTATGAGAAATATAGAGAACGCGCGGTTCAGCTTTCGTTGGAAAATGAAAGGCTCCAAAATGAAATGACTGAAAGGGCGAATAAAATCAATGAAGAAAAAAAGCAGCTTGAAGAAGACAAGGCAAAATTCTATGAATTAGTCGCCAAAGAAGACAAAAAAGGATTCAAAGAGTTTTTTGAAAAGATGGACAAAGAAACAGCCGATAGAATCTACAAAGAAATAATGGAGGAAGAAAAAACAAACGAAGAAATAAAAAGAATTGTTAAAATATATGAAAATATGGACCCTAAGGCAGCTGCAAAAATACTTGAAGAGATGGGCGCTGACAAGCTGGAATTTATTACTGATATTTTAAAAAATTCAAGAGCAGAAATTGCTGCGGGTATTCTTGAGGAAATGGATCCAAAACTGGCATCGGATATTACTGAAAATTTGCCCGGGTATAAGCAGAACACTGAAGAGACGGAAGGCCAATAAAGACAATGCCATAAAGCAATTAAAATAAATAAGAAAAGGAATTGCCAATGAAAGGAGGTGAAGAAATGTTAACGCAGATATTTGCACAAAACCTTGCCCTTGGTTTCTCAGGTCAAGCTTCATCCGGAAAAAGACAGGTTAACGGCTATGGCAGCAATGTTCCACAGTTCAAGGCTGTATTTGACAGCGTAAATACAGCAAGAAACCGTGTTTCCGTTGCAAAAGGGGATAAAGAAGCAAACGGCACAACAAAAATGCAAGGCAAAGCATTAAAAGAAACAAGTCCTGAAAAGAGACATAATGCGCTTAAAATCCACACTGACAACAGAAGTAAGGCAAAAGAAGTATTCTTCTGTAAAGAGGACAGCGAAAGAAATAATGCAAAAATAAAGAAATGTACAAACCAGGAAACAAATTCAGAAACAGTTGCTGTTATTATGCTTGCTCAGATGCTTGGAATTGAATTTGCTGAACTTGAAAAATTACTGGATTTAGCAGGCTTAAGCACGGAAGATTTTTCAGACACCGGCAATGCAGAACATATTGCTGAAAGTTTGACAGCTATTGCAGGACTTGACAGCGGACATGAAACGCTCCTTAAAGACATGATAAATTCTGTCTTGAAAGAAGCTGGATCTATCCTTGCCGGTATAGACAACGTTGATGTTTTTGAGAATGCCGTGCTTCCTGTTATGGATGATTCTTTGAAGCAAGGCGCAGAATGGGAAAACATTGTTTTTAATGCAAAAAACGCTGAATTATTCTCCATTCATGAAAAATTTGAAAAAGCTGCCGAGCAATTAAGATTAAAGTTCCGTGAGTTTTTAGCGAAAAATAAAACCACAATTGAAATTACGCCTGAAAACACAGACGTAAGCTTAAATGTTGCTGAACCGGAAGATATGGCTGCTGTAAATGTGTACTCCGCAAAAGTTGCCGATTTAGAGAAAGCTCATGAAAAAAAGAAACAGGAGAATAGTTCACCGGATAAGTTCAGCTTTGACCAGGATGAAGCAACATCAGACATTATGCCGGCTGATACTGCTTCAGACGCCATAGAGAGAAAAGATCCTTCCATAATGCATAATTTAAAAACCGGTGCAAACGGAAGCGAGAGTGCATACTTCAATTATGATTCTGCCAACTGGCGTTTGGGCGACAACGTTGGTGATACAGTGAATGTTGATAACAGGGTCACTGTAACAAAAGCAGACATTTTCAACCAGATAGTTGAAAAGGCAAAAGTGTTGTTAGACGGGGAAAAAGCTGAAATGGTAGTGTATTTAAAACCTGACAGCCTTGGAAAACTTTCGATGAGAATAACAACTGAGAACGGGATTGTAATGGCTGAGTTTATCACCGAAAGCCAACAGGTAAAAGAAATCCTTGAAACTAATATGCAATTTTTAAGGAATGTTTTGGAAAACCAAGGCTTATCAGTTCAGGGTTTTAATGTTTCAGTAAGACAGGATTCATCATCGCAATCAAGGTGGAACAATGAAAACAGTGGAAACAAGAAGCTCAGCGCTATCAGATTGAATTTGGCCAACGTCGCTTCCGACTCCATAGGGGAAGTTGTACAAAACATTCCGGTGATGAGTCTGTTAGACTACGGCGTAAGCAAGATAAATCTTACGGCATAGGGAGGTGAAAGCATGACAACGAACAGCATTGCAAACCAAAATTCAATACAGCAGGCAATTGACTTTTCCTCAAAAAATTCCAAGCCAAGGAATACCGGTGAACTTGGAAAAGATGCTTTTCTGAATTTACTTATTACGCAGCTTAGGTACCAGAACCCGTTAAACCCTGTTGACGACAAGGAATTCATTGCCCAAATGGCTCAATTCAGCGCACTTGAGCAAATGCAGAACATGAGCAAAGGCTTTGCCCAATTGCAAGCCTATAGCCTCATAGGGAAAATAGTTTGTGCAAATGTTGTGGATGAAGCGTCAAAAGCTTTAACAGTTGTTGAAGGTACAGTTACAGGTGTCAGGACTGAATCAGGCAAGGCTTATGTAATTGTAAAAGGCAGGGAAATACCCGTTGAGCATGTCACATATGTTTTTGACGGGCAGGTTGATTCCGGTACCGCAGAATATCTAAACCTTTAGTATAAGAAGGTGAATTGATTGGTAGTAAACGGTAAATACTTTGACTATATAAGAAAAGTCCAGGAAAAGAATAATGTACCTGTACCAACAAGTAACCAACCTTTAAGCAACCAGGGTAAGTTTGGAGAAATCCTAGAAGAAAAAATTTCTCAAAATTCAGAGATAAAATTCTCCAAACATGCTGAATTAAGGCTTCACATGAGGAACATAAACATTTCGCCTGTCCAAAAGCAGAAAATAGCAGAAGCCGTTAATAAAGCAAGCGAAAAAGGAATAAAAGATTCCCTGGTTTTAATGGACAATGTGGCGCTTATAGTTAACGTAAAAAACAGGACTGTAATAACCGCTGTCAGCAGTAATGAACTTAAGGATAACGTGTTTACAAATATTGACGGAGCGGTATTTGCATAGTTCTGTAATCCTACAGTGTAGGAAGTTCTGACTATTATTCAAACTGTAAAAATATGTCGATAAAAATAAAAAATAAGGCAAAAACATGCAGCCGGACCCAACCGGGAGGCTGCCCGTTCCGGAATGACGGAAGGAACGGAAGACTTAAGGGAGGTCGATTTAAGTATGATGAGGTCCATGTTTTCAGGTGTATCCGGTTTAAGAGTACACCAGACCAAAATGGACGTTATTGGTAATAACATAGCTAATGTAAATACAGTTGGCTTCAAATCCGGGAGGGTTACTTTCCAGGAAGTTTTCAGTCAGACCCTGCGCGGCGCCGGAGCGCCTGATATTGCGCTTGGAAGAGGCGGCACAAATCCAATGCAGGTAGGTCTTGGTTTAGGTTTAGCTTCCATAGATACAATTATGACAAGAGGAAATCCTCAAAGGACTGACAACCCGACAGACCTTTCAATAGAGGGGGACGGATTCTTTATAGTCAGAAAGTCAAATACAGACACATACTATTTCACTCGTGCAGGCAATTTCAGTATTGACGAGTATGGTTTCCTGAACCTGAACGGAATGATTGTACAGGGATGGCTGGACTATAATGTTGAGACAGGAGAATTTTACACGGAGAGGGACCTTGTGCCGATTAACATCTTCGAAGGAGGCCCCATACAAAATAAAAGAATTATTCCGCCGAAAGTAACTGAAAATGCAGTTTTTTCAGGAAATCTTAATTCTGATGCGCTTAGCATTGAAGAATACAATGCTACCAACGATCCTTCCGAACCTGATTTGAGCATTTCAGACTTGGATTCTGCAAAAGCTGCAATGGAAAAGCTGAATGAGGTTCGGCCCGGAAGCACTTGCAGGGTTCCCTTTACAGTTTATGACAGGCTTGGAAACGCCCATGAAATTTACTTGAATTTTATTAAGCAGAGGGCTGACGCTAGTGGTTCGGAATGGATTGTGTTTGCAGAACCGGATGGACAGACGACATTCACGACCCAGACAGTATTATTCGATGCCAACGGAAAGCTGATAAACAGCACTTTGACCAGCCTTATAATCACTCCTCCGGCTTCTTTGGGCACAGGCGATTTCGAGGTTAAAATAAATTTATCAGGCTTAACTTGTTTTTCTGCCAATAATTCTGTAAATCCAAGCAGCATTGACGGATATCCGACCGGAAAGTTTGTAAACCTAAGTATCGGTTCTGACGGAGTAATAACAGGAATATACAGCAATGGCCAGATGCAGCCTCTTGGGCTCATTGCCTTGGCAAGCTTCAGCAATCCTGCGGGCTTGCAGAAGGCCGGAGACACCCTTTATTTAGTTACACCTAACTCAGGCGATTTTGTAAAGCAAAAGCCTGGGGATTCAGCCGGCGTTTTAAATCCAGGGACTCTTGAGATGTCGAATGTCGACCTGGCAAAAGAATTTACCGAAATGATAATAACACAGCGCGGATTCCAGGCAAACAGCAGAATTATTACTACATCTGATGAAATGCTGCAGGAATTGGTTGCGCTTAAGAGGTAACATAAAGGGCTGCAGATTGATTTGAATGCAATAAAATTCAATCTGCAGCCATAAACTTGTTTCTTTTCGAGTCGAAATCGCACTTATAATGTAAAATAACTGGAAAAAATTAAAAAACATATTGAGTTTTCGGAGTAAAAATATTATGATTAGATTATTAAGGCTAAATGGCTCGGATTTTGTCTTAAACGCAGAGTTGATAGAAACAGTTGAGGCTACTCCTGACACGGTGATTACCACAACAAATGGTAAGAAGCTGGTAGTAAAGGATAGCATAGAAGAAGTTATAGAAAAAGTTATTGAATATAAGAGAAAAATACAATTAATTAATAGATTGGAATAAAAATTTCAGTGCCTTTAGAGAGAGATGCTTTTATTATATTCAGAAGATAAGGGGGCAAATAGATTTGGAGTCCAAGGGAAGTTTGTTTGTACTTTTGATAATTGTCGTAATTCTTACGTTAACACTTGCCGTGATGGCAGGTTACCTGTTTTTTGTCGCAGATACCCAGCAGACAAACATTTCACAAGAAGAAGACAATCCCACGCCTAAAAGGCCAGCTGATGAAGAAATTTCTAAAATACAGCTTTTTGATAATAATACCTTTTTTAATCTGAAAAGTGAGGACGGAAAAACCTCAGTCATACAAATAAACGCTGAGCTTAGTTATTTCAAGAAGGTAAAAGGCATTAAAAATACTGAGCAAAAGATTACATTTAACATAAACAAAATCAAAGAGATTATCGGTACATATTTCCAAAGCAAAAAGTTTGAAGAAATAACTCAACCGGAAGCAAAAGAAATAGCCAACAGGGAGCTTACGAAAAAAATAAATGAGTACCTTCTTTCAAATGAGCAAGGAAAAGATGATATTGTATACGAAATAGTATTTGACAAATGGTTCTACCAGCAATAGAGGGGGTGTTGTTCCTTGGGTGATATTCTCTCTCAAAATGAAATTGATGAATTGCTTAAAGCGCTAAATGCCGGGGAACTTGACGTTAATAAGATACATTCGTCAAACCAGGAAAGAAAAATTACAACTCATAATTTCCGAAGACCAAGCAAGTTTGCAAAGGACCATTTAAAAACTCTTAATATGATTTACGACAATTATGCCAGGTTGATTACAAATTTCCTGACAGGTTATTTGCGGACCCTTGTGCAAGTTGATGTGGTCACTGTTGAAACGCTGGCTTATAATGACTTTATCAATTCTATAGCCAATCCGGCTATTTTGGCTATTGTGGATTTTTCTCCTCTGTCAGGCTCAATTATCTTCGAAGTAGCTCCGCATATAACGTATGCATTGATTGACAGGATACTTGGCGGTAAAGGAGAACAAATAGAGAAAATAAGGGAATTTACTGAAATAGAGATCGCAATAATTGAAAGAATAATTATTCAGGTGCTCAATCTGATGAGGGAACCATGGAAAAATGTAATTTCAATAAAACCCAGGCTTGAAAAAATTGAAACCAACGCGCAGTTTGCCCAGATAATTTCCCCAAATGAAATGGTTGCCCTTGTGACGTTAAGCGCAAGGATTGGGGAAGTTGAAGGAATGATTAATATTTGTATACCTCATATGGTTGTTGAACCTGTAATCCCAAAGCTAAGTACAAAATTCTGGTTTTCCACTGTTGAAAAGGAAGTAACACAAGAAGCAAAGCAAGCAATAGAAAGCAGGATACAAACTACCGAAGTACCCGTAAAAGCCTTACTTGGAAGGACAACTATTACAGTAAGCGATTTTCTTGAGCTGCAGCCCGGAGACGTCCTGCAGCTTGATACAAACATAAATGATAATCTGGAAGTAATGGTTGGCGAATTGACAAAGTTTTATGCGAAGCCGGGAGTAAAGAAAAACAGATTAGCTGTGAAAATAGTTGAGGTTATAAAGGAGGAAGGATAAGCATGAGTGATTTGTTGTCGCAGGCTGAAATAGACGCCTTATTAAGTGGCACAGCTAAAGACAGTTTTCTTGACAATAACATGGACAACGATGATCTGACTCCACAGGAGATTGATGCGCTGGGGGAAATCGGAAACATTAGCATTGGTACGTCTGCAACGACATTGTTTACTTTGCTTGGCCATAAAGTAACAATTACAACTCCCAGGGTTTCTGTTGTGACATGGGATGAGCTTTCAAAACAATATCCTTATCCATATGTCGCCGTAAAGGTTGAATACACCAATGGACTTATAGGTTCCAATCTCTTGATATTAAAGGAAGAAGACACAAAGCTGATTACCGACCTGATGATGGGAGGAGAAGGAAAAATCAGTGAAGGCGAACTGACGGAACTTCATCTTAGCGCTATAGGCGAGGTAATGAACCAGATGATTGGATCTTCGGCAACTTCCATGTCTTCCATGTTTAAGAAGAGGATTGAAATTTCTCCTCCAAAGGCGTTTATTATGAAGTTTGATTCGCCTCAAACATATGTAAACGATATAGAAATTTCCGAAAAAATTGTTAAAGTTGCTTTCAAAATGGTTGTTGGAGACTTGATGGACAGTGAAATTATGCAGCTTATTCCAATAAAATTTGCAAAAGACATGGTTGAAAGCCTTCTTAATGTTGACATGGGCCAACCCGGCAAGGACGATTCCAGGGAAGAAGTATCCATGCCAAAAACCATAACAAATGACGTTCCACCAATGCAGACAGCTCAAACAACCAGCTACCAACAGCAGCATGGTTATGACAGCCAACAAAATTACATGCGGGGACAGGATCATTTTTATACACCTAATGAGTATTATTCGAATGACAGGCCTATGCATAAAGAGTCTGTCAACGTTCAACCTGCCCAATTTCAAGCTTTTGATGACGATAAGATTACGCTGGAGAAGAAAAATATCAACCTGATTATGGATGTTCCGTTACAAGTTACTGTAGAACTTGGAAGAACTCAAAAGTTAATAAAAGACATACTTAAATTTGGACCTGGTTCTATTATCGAACTGGATAAGTTAGCTGGAGAGCCTGTAGATATTCTGGTAAACGGAAAGGCAATTGCAAAGGGGGAAGTAGTAGTAATTGATGAAAGTTTTGGTGTCAGAATAACAGATATTGTTGATCCATCGAAGCGTCTGTAATTAAAATAATTATCTTTAATCACTTAAACAGAATATAAGGACAACTAAATTTTAAGGAGAGGGATAATTAATGGGCAAAAGAATACTTATTGTAGATGATGCTGCTTTTATGAGAATGATGATTAAAGACATTCTAGTAAAAAATGGATATGAAATAGCAGGAGAAGCCGAGAATGGCATAAGGGCAGTAGAAAAGTACAGGGAACTGATGCCTGATCTGGTAATAATGGATATAACCATGCCTGAAGTAGACGGTATTACAGCTGTCAAGGAAATAAAAAAGTTAAATCCTGATTCAAAGATAATTATGTGTTCCGCAATGGGACAACAGGCAATGGTTATCGAATCAATACAAGCAGGAGCGAGAGATTTTATAGTAAAGCCTTTCCAGCCAGAAAGAGTAATTGAAGCAATAAAAAAAGTTATCGGATAGATGTATAAATTTCAGGATTGAGGTTGTGGGATGGGAAATAACATACTTGAAGGTTTATTCTACCTGTTAGGTTTTGGATCCATATTATTTCTTGCATATGTAACTTCTAAGTTCGTAGCAAAGAAAGCAAATAAGATTTTTAAAGGGAAGTATATCAGTATTATTGAAATTGTGAACCTGGGACCGGATAAAAGACTTTATCTTGTAAAAGCAGGAAAACAGTTTATCCTTATTGCCACAAGCGGGAAGAATGTTAGTTTTCTTACCAACGTGGAAATAGAAAATTTTGAAGAAAGTGAAGTCTCCCAGGAACAGAACCTGTTCAATTTTAAAGGTTACTTTGAAAAATATCTGCATACTTACGTCGGAATTAAGCAAAATGACAAAGAAGATTTGTCTGAGGAAACTTTGAAAGAAAAAAAGAGTAAAAACGTTTTTAGAAAAAACCTGGAAAAGCTAAAGACCATTGTAAAAGCGGCACCTCAGCAAAACAACAAAAACGGGGATGAAAACACAGATGATGAAAAATAAAAGAAAGTATGTGCAATTGTTTATAATCTTTGCCATAATTTTTATATGTACATCAAATACTTATGCCGAGCCGATTTTCCCATTTAGTTTCGGTTTTGATGTTAAACCGGCAGAAAGCCCAAGTGAAGTTGCTTCGAGCATTCAAATACTGTTAATTCTTACAGTACTGGCACTAGCTCCATCCATACTGATAATGATGACATGCTTCACAAGAATAACAATTGTACTTTCATTTTTAAGAAACGCATTGGGTACGCAGCAAATGCCTCCAAATCAGGTGCTTATTGGACTGGCCTTGTTTTTAACTATTTTTATTATGGCGCCGGTCGGAAAAGAACTTAATGAACAGTCTTTTCAACCATACATAAGAGAGGAAATCACGCAACAGGAAGCTCTTGATAGGTCCTCACTGACAATTAAGAGATTCATGCTTAAACAACTCAGAAATGAAGATGACCTGGCGTTTTTTACTTCATTAGCTAAAATAAAACCGAATGAAGGGGAAAGCACAATTAACCCTGAAGCACTTCCTTTAACAGTCGTTATTCCTGCTTTTATCATAAGTGAATTGAAAATTGCCTTTGAAATGGGTTTTCTCATTTATATACCGTTTTTAATTATAGACATGGTTGTATCGAGTACCCTGATGTCTATGGGCATGTTGATGCTGCCACCGATTATGATTTCCCTGCCATTTAAGATTCTGCTTTTTATAATGGTTGACGGCTGGCAGCTGGTTACATCTTCACTTGTCAGAAGTTTTACTACATAAGGAGATGAGTGCATGGATCAAAATATAGTTATTGATATTGCGCAAAGAGCCCTGTTGATAGTTTTATACATATCAGCGCCAATTCTTGGTCTAAGCCTTATAGTGGGACTTGCTGTCAGCATTTTTCAGGCAACTACCCAGATACAGGAACAGACAATGACGTTTATACCAAAAATACTGGCAGTAATTGTTTCCATTGCAGTATTTGGTTCGTGGATGCTGAAAACATTGGTTGAGTATACACGGGAATTATATATGAATATTAATCAGTATATCAAGTGAGACAGGTGCGAGGTAAGGGGTAAGAGGTAAGTGGTAAGAGGTAAGGGGTAAGAGGTAAGAGGTAAAAGGCAATATGGATCATTTCCAGGTGTTTAAGGTTAAAAAGGGGGAAATACTTTGGAATTGCTGTTATTTGCAATACTTAACAAAATAGATGTATTTTTGCTGATACTGGTTAGAATGACCGGTTTGTTTGTTATTTCCCCCATTTTCGGACGCAGAAGTATTCCTTCATATTTTAAGGTCGGTTTTGCTTTCATGATTTCACTTATACTTGTTAATTTGATTGAAATTCCGAATCCTGATTATTATAACAATATATATGGTTATGCCTTTTTGATTATTAAAGAATTCCTGGTTGGACTATCCTTGGGTTTCGTATCATTCACAATTTTCTCTGCGATATACGTTGCAGGACAGCTGATAGACATGCAGATAGGTTTTGGCATGGTAAATGTGTTGGATCCTGTAAGCAATATTCAAGTGCCGATTACGTCTAATTTTTATTTCATAGTAGGGATGTTGGTTTTTCTTGCAATAAACGGCCAGCACGTGCTTATAAAAGCACTCTTTGACAGTTTTTATTATGTTCGCCTTGGTAGCTTGTCAATAAATGAAAGCCTGTTCGAAGACTTCATCAGAACATTTGGAAATATGTTTATTACCGGATTTAAAATAGCTGCGCCAATAACAGCGGCAATATTAATATCTGATGTAGTTCTAGGAATTCTTTCCAGGACCGTACCTCAATTAAATGTTTTTGTAGTGGGGCTGCCTTTTAAAATAATTATGGGTATTGTTGTAATGATGATTTCTATTCCTGCATTTATAATGCTGCTGCAAGCGCTGTTCAACAATATGAACAGTGAATTGTACAATTTACTTAGAGATTTAGGAACGATAGGGTAAAGGGTAGATGGCAAGTGACGGCTAATAAAGTAAACACAGACTGCATTTTAAAAATCAACCTCCAGTTATTTGCCGATGAGAATAAAACAGAAAAGGCGACTCCTAAAAAAAGGCAGGAAGCGAGAAAAAAGGGACATGTGTTCCAAAGCAGGGAAATAACTTCAGCAATTTTGCTGCTGGTAGTTTTTACTGCACTGAGAATTTTTGGAGGCTCAATGTACAATGAACTTAAAGTGTTTACCGAAACAACATTAACAGGATATCAAAGGGATAATTTATTATTTACAATAGATGGGTTTACAAAATTATTTAACAGCATTACTATGACAGTTATAAAAATGTCCGCACCACTTTTTTTAGTTGCTTTGGTTGCATCGTTGGCAGCATGTTATGCCCAGGTTGGCTTTATTTTTACACCAAGCACCCTTGTATTTAAGCTTAGCCGCATTAGTCCAATAAACGGACTTAAGAGGATTTTTTCGTTCAGGAGCCTTACTGAATTGCTCAAAGCAATAATCAAAATAACCGTTGTATTCTACTTAGGTTATACCTTTTTAAAAGGCGAGGCTCCAAATATTCTTAATCTTATGGATATGGATATAATCAGTATTGCATCTTACATATGCAACGCTGCAATAAGCCTGGCGCTTAGAATTTGTATTGTGCTTGTTTTATTCGGGCTTTTGGATTATGGATACCAATGGTGGCAATATGAAAAGGAATTAAGAATGACAAAACAGGAAATTAAGGAGGAATATAAACAAACTGAGGGTAATCCTGAAATCAAGTCGAGAATCAAACAAAAACAGAGGCAATTGTCAATGCGCAGGATGATGCATGATGTCCCTAGAGCTGACGTA
The DNA here is from genome assembly GCA_012840535.1 of Clostridiaceae bacterium. Classification (GTDB taxonomy): domain Bacteria; phylum Bacillota; class Clostridia; order Acetivibrionales; family DUMB01; genus DULF01. Next base: position 13,733 of record DULF01000063.1, on the reverse strand, counting down.
GTAATAACCAACCCAACACATTACGCAGTAGCATTAAAATACGATCCCGGTATTTCCGATGCGCCTGTAGTGTTGGCAAAAGGTCAGGACTACATTGCTTTAAGGATAAAAGATATTGCAAAGGAAAACGGGGTAGAAATTGTAGAAAATAAACCTCTTGCAAGGACCTTATATGAAACTGTTGATGTTGGAGAATCCATACCTCCTGAATTATACCAGGCGGTAGCTGAAGTGCTTGCTTTTATATACAGCTTAAGAAATAATGTGCCTTGGAAAGGGGGATCAAGTATTAGATGAAAATAAGAGATGCATCAGTACCTATAATTATTATAGCCATAATACTGACTTTTATATTGCCGATACCGGAATTCTTACTTGATTTCCTTCTGGCAATTAATATAATTCTTTCCACGATAATACTCATTAATACTATTTATATTACAGAGCCCCTGCAGCTTTCCATTTTTCCGTCGCTGCTTGTAATTACCACAGTTTACAGGTTATCTCTTAATATTGCCACAACAAGGCTTATACTTTTGAGCGGTAAGGCGGGAGGAATTGTTGAAGGCTTTGGAAGGTTTGTCGGTGGAGGCAACCTGGTCGTTGGTTTTGTAATATATTTTGTAATAATGATAGTGAATTTTCTTGTTATAACAAAAGGTTCCGAAAGAGTAGCCGAAGTTTCTGCAAGATTTACCCTTGATGCAATGCCCGGAAAGCAAATGGCAATAGATGCCGACTTAAACTCAGGTCTGATAAATGAGGCTGAAGCCAAGGAAAGAAGAAAAAAGGTGCAAAAGGAAGCTGACTTTTACGGGGCAATGGACGGTGCAAGCAAATTTGTAAAAAATGATGCCATTGCGGGGCTTATTATAACTTTCCTTAATATTGCTGGCGGTCTGATAATTGGTGTCGCTATGAGAGGTGAGGATCTCATGGTGGCATTGGAAACTTATACAATTTTGACCATAGGTGTTGGACTGGTTATCCAGTTATCCGCCCTTATGATTTCTGCCGCGACCAGCTTTATAGTAACAAGAGCTGCGTCTGATTCCAATATCAGCGCCGATTTAATTACACAGGTTTTCAAAAACCCGAGAATTCTTTATATTTCGTCTGGGTTAAGCGTCATACTGGCTCCTTTCCTTTCACCTGTGCCTTTCTTACTGCTGGCCGCGGTACTTGCTTTTATCGCTTATACAATTTCCAGACAGGAAAAGGAAACCCTGAAGCAGGAAGAGGTACAAATTGAAGAAAGTGAAATAGAGGAAATCAGGAAACCGGAAAACGTAGTTTCATTGCTCCAGGTTGATCCAATTGAACTGGAATTTGGATACGGTATTATTCCCTTGGCAGACGTCAATCAGGGAGGAGACCTTCTTGACAGGGTTGTCATGATCAGGCGGCAGCTTGCACTGGAACTTGGCATGATTGTTCCAATAATAAGACTCAGGGATAATATTCAGCTGAACCCTAATGAGTATATAATTAAAATTAAAGGGGTTGAGGTGTCAAAAGGCGAACTTATGCCTGACCATTACCTTGCAATGAATCCCGGCCTGGTTGAAGAAGAAATAGACGGAATAAAGACCGTTGAGCCTGCTTTTGGTTTGCCTGCCATCTGGATAAATGAAACCCAAAGGGACAAAGCCGAGATGTACGGTTATACGGTTGTTGATCCTCCTTCAATAATAGCGACACATCTTACTGAAATATTAAAGAAGTTTGCTCACGAGCTTATGGGAAGGCAAGAAGTACAAACCCTTATTGATAATGTAAAACAGAATTATCCTGCTATTGTTGAAGAACTTGTACCAAAAGTTATGACTGTCGGAGAAATACAAAAGGTGCTTGCTAACCTGCTCAAAGAAGGGGTTTCTATAAGAGACATGGTTACCATCCTTGAAACTCTTGCTGACTTTGCCCCTGTTACTCACGATACTGACCTCCTGACTGAATATGTACGCCAAGCACTGGGAAGAGCAATTTCAAAAAAATTCCTTGGAGACGGCAATTCCAATATTTTAACCCTTGACCCCCAGTTAGAGCAGTTGATTATGGAATCAGTCCAAAAAACAGAAACCGGCTCATATCTTACACTTGAACCAAGCGTAAGCAGCAAAATTATAAACAACCTGTCCAAGCAAATTCAAAAGATTGTAAAACTTGGACAGCAACCTGTAATACTTGCATCGCCAGTAGTAAGGTTATATTTCAAAAGACTGACAGAGCATGTTTTCCCGAATCTGGTTGTTCTGTCTTACAATGAAATAGATCCTGGTATTGAGATTCAATCAGTAGGGGTGGTGAGTGTATAAAGATGATAATAAGGCGTTATCTTGGAAGCAATGCACAGGAAGCAATTTTGAAAGTTAAAATGGACCTGGGGAATGATGCGTTGATACTTCATACAAGAAAAGTCAGGCAGAAAGGTTTGTTTAAGATATTTTCAAAGCCCTTGGTGGAAGTGCTTGCTGCAGTTGATGACAACAGTGCTTCCAACAAAGAGCTTAAGAAAAATGCATACTCTGAGAACGGCCAGTCTACCAGGCAGAATGAAAGCAAAATACCTTATTCAAATGAAAAGGATGAAAAAATAGAATATTTGGAAAGCAAGATATCCGGTATAGAAGATATGCTGAAAAAATTATACGACCAGGTCCAAAGAGATGGTAATAAATCTGAAACATATACTAAAAATGAAAGTGAAAATATTTCCGGAAAAGTACTGCAGCTTTTCTACAATAATTTAATCAAGAACGAAGTTGAGGAAGAACTGGCAAAAAAAATAATAGATACTGTAAGAAGCAAGTTGGGAGATAACGCAAATGTAAACGTTACAGTTTCGCACTTGCAAAATTTAATAAAAGAAATGCTTGGCGAGCCTGAAACTTTGAAACTTAAAGAGAACGGCAAATCAACAGTGGTTATGTTTGTAGGTCCCACAGGCGTTGGAAAAACTACCACCCTTGCTAAAATTGCTGCAAATTATGTACTGAACTACAAGAAAAGCGTAGCCCTGATAACAGCTGACACATACAGAATTGCAGCCGTAGAGCAACTTAAGACTTATGCTGAAATCCTTGGAATACCGATTTCTGTAATATACTCTCCTGATGAATTGAGTGAGGTGATAAACTCTTACTCGGATAAAGATGTTATTTTGATTGATACTGCAGGAAGGAGCCATAGAAACACAAGCCAGTTTGACGAGTTGAAAGCTCTTGTAAGCCAGTCGAATGCGGATGAGATTTACCTGGTATTAAGCACTACCACAAATACCAAGGTTTGTAAGGATATAATAAGCAAATATAGTTTCTTAAAAGATTATAAGCTGATTTTTACAAAAATCGATGAAGCGCCGGTAAGCGGCATTATACTCAATATAAGGCATATGACCGGAAAACGTTTATCATATATAACAAACGGTCAAAATGTACCTGATGATATAGAAATTGCAAATATAGATAAAATTATTAAAAGTCTGATAGGGAGTATATATCAATGATGGATCAGGCGGAAAAACTAAGACAGGTAATTAATAATTTAAAGCTCAAACAAAATATGAGCCAGAAAGAAATCGCCAATAACGTTGGGAAAAAAGCTGCGAAGGTAATTACGATAACCAGCGGAAAAGGTGGAGTAGGCAAGACGAATATTACCGTAAACCTCGCGATTTGCTTAAGCGAGCTGGGGTATAGAGTCGTAATACTTGATGCCGATTTTGGCCTTGCCAATGTCGATGTCCTTTTCGGCATAGTACCCAAGTATACGCTGCTTGATATGATAGAAAACAGAAGGAATATATTTGAAGTACTTTCCGATGGACCGAAAAATATAAAATTTATTTCAGGAGGATCCGGCGTAGAAGCATTGGTGAAACTTGAAAAAGACCAATTGGACAAGTTTGTGTCAAATATTGCATTACTTGATAAAATCTCTGATATTATACTAATTGATACAGGAGCAGGTCTGTCGGATACCGTTATGAGTTTTATAATGGCGGCGGATGAAGTACTTCTTGTAACTACTCCGGAACCTACATCCATAACCGATGCTTATGCTTTAATTAAAATGGTTTCAAACAGGGACAGGAGCAAAAAGATTAAAGTACTTGTAAACAAAGCAGAAAGCGCCAGCGAGGCAAATGATATCCTCAATAAGCTCACACTTGTATCGGAAAAATTTTTATCAATGAAACTGCACTCTGTTGGTTTTTTGTTACATGATGAGATGGTGATAAAAGCTGTTAAACTTCAGCAGCCATTTTTCTTAAGCTATCCAAAATGCCATGCAGCCCGGCAGATAAAAGAAGTATGCAAAGAATTAGTTGACAGCAAGGGGAATTTTTTAGATAATGAAGTCTCAGGTATAAAGGGATTTATAAAAAAATTAGTCAACTTAATGAATACGTAAAATTATGGTATAATAGTATAAAATACGACAAAAAACAGGAGGACTAATGAAGTTAACAGATATTAGAACCGGTGTAAAACTTGAATTGGAGATATATAACGAATTTAATGAAAAAATTATTCCAACTTTTGTGAGCCAGTTTGAGCATGCACTGGATGAGAAAACAGCTGTTATTTATGCTCCGATTTCCGAAGGCAATATTTATCCTGTCCGCAAAGGATGGGTAATGTATGTCTACTTTTTGAATGAAGACAATTTATATAGATTTAAGGCAAAAGTAAAAGGGAGAAGATTAAAAAGCAATGTAGCTTTACTTCTTATTGAACTGCTGGATGAAATAGAAAGAATTCAAAGAAGACAGTTTTACAGGTTTGAATGTACTTTGCCTGTAAAATACAGGGTTGTCGATTCAATGCAGGATGCGGAAGAAAACGACCCTCCATTTGTGGAATCGGTCACAAAAGATATTAGCGGTGGCGGGATATGTATAAAGGTGAAAGAGTCAGTTCCAACAGGTAGTTTAGTCGAATGTGAACTGGACTTAAAAGAAACGCACAAAATAAAATTTTATGGTATAGTTGCAAGAGTCAGCATGAGAGAAGATGATCCGGTATACAGCCATGAAATTGGCGTGCTGTTCAAACAAATTGAAAAAAGGCATAAAGAAGAAATAATAAAATATATATTTGCTGAACAAAGAAAACTAAGAAAAAAAGGGTTGATTTAGAATAAATAGCTTTATTAATAAAGATATCATAGTACCATTTAATTACAGTGGCAATAAAGAAAATATTAAAAAAATTGTAGTAATAGGTACTTCAACAGGAGGGCCCCGGGCACTGCAAGAAGTGATACCGTTGATACCTGAGGACGTACCTGCAGCATTTTTAATTGTGCAGCATATGCCTTCAGGATTTACAAAATCGCTTGCTGAAAGGCTTAATAATTTGAGTATGCTTACAGTTAAAGAAGCAGAAGATAATGAAATAATAAGGCCGGGATTTGCATATGTTGCTCCTGGCAGCTACCATATGATGGTAAAGAAAAACGAACATGGAGAGCTGAAAATAAAAATATCAAGCGAGCCCTCAGATAAAAGGTATAAGCCTTCAGTAGATGTTTTGTTAAACTCACTTACTGAAACACAGGTGAGTAATGTAATATGTGTAATTATGACCGGAATGGGTTCAGATGGAAGCAAAGGCATTGTTAATTTAAAACGAAAAAGTAATGGGTATATAATAGCACAGGATGAAAAAACCAGTGTTGTATATGGAATGCCAAAAGCAGCAGTAAAGACCGGTATGGTTGATGCTATCGTGCCGCTTAATGAGATAGCTGACCATATTTTGAAAACTATGGGGGTGTATAAATAATGGATACAAGTAAATATTTGGAGATTTTTATTGAAGAAACAAAGGAACATTTACTTGAATTAAACCAATCACTTCTCCAGCTTGAGCAAAACCCTGGTGATAATTCGATGCTTGACAGCATTTTCAGAGTTGCCCACACATTAAAAGGAATGGCAAGCACTATGGGTTTTAATAATATGTCCCATCTGACCCATGATATGGAAAATGTTCTGCAAGCCTTAAAAAATAATGAAATACAAATCAGTACAACTTTAATAGACTTGCTGTTTAAATGTCTTGACGCTCTTGAAAACTATTTGAATTGCATTATTGAAAATGGAAATGAAGGAAATAATGATTATAGAGAAATAATTTATGAACTAAACAATTTATTAAATGGCAGTGCAAGTAGTAAAAACATTAATGCAAAACCTGTTACCAACATAGGTACATATAAAACTGAACCTCAGACTGTCAAAGAACATCCTACCGCCAATATGAAAATAAGCCAATACGAACGGAATGTAATTAATAAAGCTTTAAGCATGGATATGAATGTTTTTAAAGTCACTGTGGTTCTTGATAAAGGATGTTTGCTTAAGTCCGCCAGGACCTTTATAGTATTTCAAACCCTTGAAAAATACTCTGAAATTATAAAATCCGTACCAAGCGTGGAAGACCTCGAGGATGAAAAATTTGACTTTGAATTCAGTGTTATAGTCATAACAAAAGAGAATGCAGATTTGCTTGAAAAGGAGCTGAATTCAATTTCTGAAATCGAGGAAGTAATAATAACTCAAATTGACTCGTCAAGTATTGAAGACAAAGCAGAATCTGATTCTAAAGAAGCAGATGAAGAAGGACAGGATATTTTAAATGCTGTTGCAAATATTATAAAAGAAAAATCAGAGGCTGAAGATGAAGCTGCTGCGACCAGTGTAACCAGCAGGAAGGCTAAAACAGGCAAAACAGTAAGAGTTGATATTGAGAGGCTGGACGTTCTTTTAAATCTTGTCAGCGAGTTGATTATACAGAAAACAAGGCTTGAAGGCATAGATGTTGGAAAGAAATCGCAGACTTTTACCGAAACAGTGGAGTATCTTGAAAGGATAACAACCAGTCTCCATGATGCTGTTATGAAGGTAAGAATGGTACCTGTTGAAGCTGTTTTCAACAGATTCCCGAGGATGATAAGGGATTTATCAAAAGAACTGGGCAAGCAGGTCATTTTAACCATGTCAGGTGAAGAAACTGAACTTGACAGAACAGTAATAGATGAAATAGGGGATCCGCTTATTCATATCTTGCGGAATTCAATAGACCACGGAATAGAACCACTGGAGAAAAGAAGAGAACTTGGCAAACCTGATGCAGGCAGAATATATTTGAGGGCATACCAGGACGGAAGCAATGTTGTAATTGAAGTAGAAGATGACGGACAGGGAATAGATATTGAAAAGGTTAAAAAGAAAGCCATAGAAAAGGAATTGCTTAACAAAGAATTAGCCAACAGCTTATCAGAAGAAGAAATTTTAGATTTTCTTTTCAGGCCAAGCTTCAGCACTGCTGAAAAGGTAACTGACCTTTCCGGCAGAGGTGTGGGGCTCGATGTAGTTAAAACAAAGATAGAAGCATTGGGAGGAACTGTTGAACTGGAAACCGAGTACGGCAAGGGAACCAGGTTTATAATAAGACTGCCTCTTACGCTTGCAATAATCCAAGCGCTTCTGGTGATGGTTGGTGATGAGAAATACGCAATACAGTTAAGCTCAATAAACCAGATAATAAATATTTTGCCTGAAGAAATCAAACTTGTTCAGGACCAGGAGGTAATCCTTTACAGGAACAAGGTCATTCCGATTATAAGACTTGATAAAGTTTTGAACGTTGTTAAAAAAGAGGATAAACCTAAAAAGAAGCTTACGGTAGTTGTTGTAAAGAAAGGAGACAAGCTATCAGGACTCCTTGTAGACAGTATTATTGGCCAGCAGGAAATTGTCCAGAAGTCCCTTGGAAAATTCCTGTCCGGAATTAAAGTTATTACCAGCGCGACAATACTGGGCGATGGCAATGTCGCACTTATACTTGATGTTAATTATCTTACGTAGGGGGAGGCATTTCCATGGATGTAATCAAGAATAGTGAAGAAAAAAAATATCTCGTGTTCAGAATTGGTGAAGAAGAATATGGAGCAGATATCAGAAAGGTAACAACGATAATTGAAAAGAATATGTCAATTACGAGAGTTCCCAGGACTCCTGATTATATAATCGGTGTAATAAACCTTCGCGGAGACATAATTCCAATAATGGATCTGCGTAAAAAGTTTGATCTTCCTGAAATTGAAGATACGGAAGACACAAGAATAATTATCATACATATTGATGATATCTTATTAGGGCTTGTAGTTGACAGTGTTGTGGAAGTTGTAAATCTTACCGAAGAATCGATAGAAAGCCTTAGTAATTTCAGCAGTAATCTTTCAATAGAATATATATTTGGAGTAGGAAAAGTTAACGGAAGAATTATCACCATATTAAACCTTGAGAATCTTATAAAACTTGAAGAAATATAAGTTTGGAGAGATGACATCATGGTTTTTAATATTGATAATTTAAGTCATTTGCACCTAGACGTATTAAGGGAGATAGGAAACATTGGTGCTGGCAATGCGGTTACAGCCCTTGCCAAAATGCTGGACAAAAAAGTTGATATGGATGTTCCCAAAGTCAAAATTCTTGAATTTAAAGATGTTGGCGAAATTCTCGGAGAAGCTGAAACTCTTGTTGTAGGAATACTTCTTAATGTTTCGGGAGACATTACGGGAAGTATGATGTTCATCATTGAGCATCAGTCCGCGCATATTCTGGTCAATATGCTTATGGGCAAGCCAGTGGACAGCTTTGATGATTTTACGGAAATAGAAGTTTCAGCTCTCAAAGAAATAGGAAATATTCTTGCCAGTTCATATCTTACGGCACTTTCGGAGCTGACAGGCTTGAAGGCTTATCCTTCAATACCTGACATAGCAATAGATATGGCTGGTGCAATACTAAGCGTTCCGGCAATTGAATTTGGAAAAGTCGGAGATACTGTTCTCTATATTGAGGCGGTATTTACAGAAGGTAATAACAAAGTTAGAGGGGATTTTTTCCTTGTCCCGGATATTGAATCGTATGAAATATTGCTTAAGGCATTAGGGGTAATAAGTTAATGGAAAATATAATAAAAGTAGGTATGGCTGACTTACGGTCATCAAAACATCCTTGCATTATAACAACACTTGGACTTGGATCATGCGTTGGCGTTGCGCTTTATGACAGGCAAAGTAAAATATCGGGATTAGCGCATATTATGCTTCCATCAAGCATGCAGGCAAAAAATGTTACAAATGTAGCTAAATTTGCCGACACTGCTATAGAAAAATTAGTTAATGACATGATAAAATTAGGAGCAAATAAAAAAAACATTGTTGCAAAATTAGCTGGAGGCGCTCAAATGTTTTCGTTTGAAAACCCCTCTGAAATTATGAGAATAGGGGAGAGAAACGTATTAGCTTCCAGAGAAAAGCTTAGAGAATTGGATATACCGGTTGTTTCAGCTGATACAGGCGGGAAACACGGTAGAACAATTGAACTGCATTCAAATGACGGGAAATTAGTTATAAGGACAATTGGCCATGGAATTAAAGAAATATAATAATGAAAATGAAACAAATGAGTTTTTACAAAAGTTGCCTATAATTTTGAGTTTGGTTATGACCATAATAATTGGCATAATTAGTTATGCTAGCCGCTCTGATATGAATCAAACATATATTAGGATGGCGGCAAGCCTTATTGTTTTTTACATTATTGGAATGTTTATAAAAAATGTTCTTAAAGGAATAGAAGAGGAAATTAATGAAAAAAAGAGGCAACAGGAAGATAATGCAAACAAGAAGGAAAATGAAAGCGGCAAAACAGAGAATAAAATTGAATATAACTCAAAGATAGACTATAAAGTTGGCGAGTTTAATGAAGAATTTACTCCATTAAAGGTAAGTGAAGTAATAAAGACAAGCATTAATGATGATAAAAAGAAATGATTTTTACAAAAGAAAATACATTAATGGGGGATTTTAATGTCATCTGATAACAAAATGGCAGAAGTGTGGAAGCAGTATAGTGAAACTAAAGACCCTGAAATTAGGAAAAAACTTATTCTCGAGTATTCTTACCTTGTCAAATACATTGCCGGCAGGTTAAATATATATTTTGGCTCAAATGTGGAATATGATGATCTGGTTGGTTATGGAATTTTTGGATTGATTGACGCTATAGACAAGTATGATATTGAGAAAGGAGTAAAATTTGAAACATATGCATCCTTGCGTATAAGAGGCGCAATAATTGACAGCATAAGGGAACTGGATTGGGTCCCCAGGTCGTTGAGGCAAAAGAGTAAAGAATTAGAAAGAATATACACTGAAATTGAAAATGAAACAGGGCAACCAGCTTCAGACAAAGAGGTAGCAGAAAGGCTGGGTGTGTCTCTTGACGAATTTTATAAACTGCTAAATGACGTAAATTTATCATCAATTGTTTCGCTTGACGAATTTTTTGAACAGAATTATGAAATAGGCATCGATTTTTCTAACGCAAGTAAAGACTTTATACCGGAGAAATACGCAGAATTTTCGGAACTGGCAAATATTCTTGGGGATGCTATAGAAAAGTTGCCTGAGAAAGAGAAAACAGTTATTTCACTGTATTATTTTGAAGAATTGACATTAAAAGAAATCAGTGCGATAATGAAAGTGTCCGAATCAAGGATATCACAGTTGCATACAAAGGCCATATTAAGGCTCAGAGGAAAATTAGCACGCCATAAAGCTTTTTTGAGTGAGTAATTATCCTTCTGAAAGAAATGCTAATGTTAACATTGCAAACAAAGTGAGGAGGACACGATGTTCAATACGAAAGCCAGTAGTGTCGGAGATGTTAACAATGGTTTCTTTGAGTTAAAATTCTTTAACGACGGAGTTTATTTGATAGTGCATCCACCAATAGAAAACGGAAAAAAAGTAGAAACAAGAGAAGTAATTGAAAAGATAAACAGGAAACAAATAAGAAACTTTAATAAGGAAGCGGTTGAGTTTGCAGTAGCTAAGGCAAACAAGGTTCCTGTTAAAATAGCAGAAGCACAGCAGGAAGTAAAAATTGATGCAACTGCAACTGTCATGACTTCACCTGATAAAATGAAAGCATTTATAACAATTTCCCCTCCTGAAGGCGGGGGCAATACACTCTCTAAAGATAAATTAATTGCATTGCTCAAGGAAAAAGGCGTTGTTTACGGAATCAACAATGAAATCATTGAATCATTGGCTAAAAACCCGGTTTATAACAAAATGGTATGCGTAGCAGAAGGCACGTTACCGGTAAACGGTGAAAACGGGAAAATCAAATTTCACTTTGACATAAATAAAAAATACGCACCAAGGATACTTGAAGACGGTTCTGTTAATTTCAGGGAACTTGGTCTTATCGAAATAGCAACAAAAGGTCAGGTTCTATGCACGTTAATTCCACCAACACCCGGTATACCAGGAAAAACAGTTGCTGGCACTGATATACCTGCAAAAAACGGCAAGCCTGCAATACTACCAAAGGGAAAAAATGTTGAAATTTCCGAAGATGGAATGACGCTTGTTTCATCTATTGACGGACAGGTAAGTTATATTGACGGAAAGGTAAACGTATTTGCTACATATGAAGTTCCTGCAGACGTGGATAACTCCACAGGAAATATTTCATTCATTGGAAACGTGATTATAAGAGGAAATGTCCTTTCAGGCTTTATAGTAGAAGCCGGCGGAGATGTTGAGGTTATGGGTGTTGTGGAAGGAGCGTTAATTAAAGCCGGGGGCAATATAATTCTCCGAAGGGGAATGCACGGTCATGGAAAGGGCTCTCTTATAAGCGGTGGCGATATTGTCGCAAAATATATAGAACACAGTAATGTTGAAGCGAAAAATGATATTAAAGCTGAAGCAATAATGCACAGCAATGTTAAGTGCGGCAACAAGCTTGAATTATCAGGCAGAAAAGGCCTTCTTGTAGGAGGAACCTGCAAGGTTGGAAAGGAAATTATTGCAAAAGTTATAGGATCATATATGGCGACAGTTACAGAAATAGAAGTAGGAGTTGATCCGGCGGTAAGAGAAAGGTATAAGCAAATAAAAGCTGATATAAACAATATTGAAACGGATTTAAAAAAGGCGGATCAGGCAATAAATATATTAAAAAAACTGGAAGCGGCAAACGCATTAACTCCTGAAAAGCAAGATATGCTGGTTAAAACTGTAAGAACAAAAATATTTTTGAGCAATAAACTCAATGAACTGAAAGAAGAACTGATTCAGGTTGAAGCAATACTGCAGCAGGAAGGACAGGGAAAGGTACGCGTATATAATACAATTTATCCTGGAACAAAGGTTACGATTGGCAAAAGCAGTATGAATGTCAAGGAAAATTTGCAATATTGCATTCTGTATAGTGACGGCGCAGATGTGAGAATTGGTCCTGTTGGATAAATTGATATTAGTAAAATTATGAAGGAAAGTGGTTTAAGTGTCAATAAAGCCCGTTGATTTCCAAATTGTAATACCCAAGGCTTCGGAATTATCAAAAACATATGCTGAGGGATTGAACAGAAATCAAACATTACAACATCAGCAAGCATTGATGATGCAGCAAAAAATTGATACCAATCAAAAACAGGTATATTCAAAAGATACTGCCCAGGAAGTAAGAATCCGTGAAAAACAGGAGAGGGAAAAAGCGCAAGAGAATCATAAAGAAAGCCAGAAAGGTAATGAGAAAAAAAATAAGAAAAACAAGCCGGGTTTTTCAGATAATCAACCAAGAACAAGCACAATAGATATTAAGATATAGCGGAGCTGTATTTTAGATTTTGTGTTTATCTTTAGGCTAAAAAACGGGGTGAACAAATTGAACCAGTTTTACATGAGCATTATTTTTACAGGCATTGTCTTAATAATTGTAGCACTGGTAAGCGTTTTATTTGACAGGAAAAAATCCTGGGATTTTGATAAAAGAATAGATGAAAAAAAGCAGGAATTGCTCGAATTAATATCGGATGCAGAAGAGATGGTTAACGAACTCAACAGGATTTCAGACTACATTGTTACACAGGTAAACGCAAAGAGCGATGAACTCCGGCAAAGCTTAAGGGAGTGTGAAAGTAAGCTGAAAGAAATCAACAGCAGGGTTTGTTTTGATGCAAATAATGATGTGACAACCGAAAAAGAAACTGATATAAAAAGCATTATCATTGAAAACAAAAATTCCGGTGATTTTTCCGCAGAGCAGACAGACAATGTCTTGGACGATAATAACAATGAAAAAGGCATACCGGTCAAAGCTAAATACAGGGAAGTATTGCAGCTTGCAGAGAAGGGGTTAACTGATACGGAAATAGCAAAAAGGCTTAATATTGGTAAAGGTGAAATTCAGCTTATTCTGGAACTTAACAGGTGAGAGTTATGAAAAGGTTTCATATTAGAAGTATAATTTTGGGTATTGGCATTGGTTTTATATTTACATCGCTAATAAGCCTCATATATTTCGCAGGTAAAGAACCTGCCAAAAATATCAGTGATGAAGAAATAATTAAAAGGGCTGAGGAATTGGGCATGGTGAAAAGAAGCAGCATCTTTGAGAACATTGACGGTAGCGATGATACGAAGTAAATGTGAAGAAAATGTTATTAAAAAAACCTTGATTTATAGAAATTCATATGTTAATATATTAAAGCAAGCAAAATTGCATGCCGAAGTGGTGAAATTGGCAGACGCACTGGACTCAAAATCTACTTCGTGCTTTCATCCGTCGGTGTGTGCAAACCCTGATAATACGGGGTTCTTGAAAACAAAATAATTGTTTTGGTTTTAATATC
>DULF01000062.1 GCA_012840535.1 Clostridiaceae bacterium | reverse complement strand
CAGGGTGCTGGTATTAAGACGGGGGCATGTTACTGGAGAGCTTACAGGTGAACTTGACGAGAACAAATTACTGCTGGCAGCAAACGGGTAAGGAGGTATTGTTTGTGGAAGAAAATGTATACTGTGAAGTAAAAAGGGATACAAGAAGCCTGAAATTTGACTTATTCAGCAGAATTGTATCAAGATTTGGTGTATTTTTTATGATAGGTGTTTTGGCTGTATTTGGAATAATAGTATCGCCAAAATTCCTAACCGGTAGTAATTTGTTAAATATATTAAATGCAGTTTCATATTTGGGGATTGTCGCAACAGGTATTGCATTCGTAATTTACAGCGGGCATTATGCTGACATGTCGGCCCCGATGACAATGGCCATTACCGGTGTTATTTGTGTGGAATTCATGAGGTACGGCTTGGTATATGGTATGATTGCAGCAGTGATTACTGGTATTATTATCGGTACCATTAATGGTTTCGTTGTTGGAAAGATCAGGGTTAATTCAGTAATCTGGACCATGGCAATGAACTTTATTCTGGAAGGGCTTGTAAGATGGTCGTACCACGGAACGCAGATTTACCCGGACATGGCAACTGAGGAGACATATAAGACTGGTTTTTTTCTTCCTCTAATGTATAAGCTGGATCCAAATATACTAAACATTGATTTACAGGCAAGGGCAGCTGCTTTTAACGGTCTTGCATTAACTTATCCACTTGGAGTTCCTCTTGTTTTGTATATTATGTTTGCAGTGATGATTGCAGGATATATCGTTATGTCCAAGACAACATTCGGCAACCAGCTCAAAGTTGTAGGTTCCAATTATAATGTTGCCAGGATGTCGGGTATAAACTGCACGAGAACGATCATGTTTGCCTTTATAATATCTTCAATATGTGCATCCATTGGAGGCATATTCATGACATCATTAAACCAGGTAGGTGCGTTTTATATTGGACAGGGTTATGATTTCCAGGCAGTAACAGCTCTTATACTGGGAGGTATGAGCCTTGCCGGCGGCAGGGGAAATATGATTGGCGTTTTTGGCGGTGTATTTACACTCGGGCTCATCAGCAACATTCTTACATTGATTGGTATAGGTACCTTTACGCGAAAAATGATAACGGGAGCAATATTTATCCTGGTAGTTTACGTAAATGCCAGATCATTAAGAAAGATGGGGCGTGACTATGCATAATATGATAAAGAATTTTAAAACGGACAAAACATTGATTGTATCAAAATTAAATAATAACAGGGCATATGTGCTGCTTATCCTGATAGTAATTATAATGACTGCTGATAAAGGATTATGACGATATAAAGTTACTGAAATATTTACCTGTTCCCAAGCTTGATAAAAAGGATGTTGAAAAAAGATATGACGAAATCGGAGATGCGGGCATACTTAGAGGATTTGTATGGGGTGAACAGGCAGGCTGCTGGCAGCAGGCTTGTTGTTACTATGGCGAAAACAACATGATATTTGCAGCATATGACCAGCCCGACTGGGTGCACGAGTTTTTAGGAATACTCCTGGATAAAAAGCTTGAGTTTATTTATGAATCTTTAAAGGGAGCAAAATTTGACCTCATTGAAACCGGCGGAGGAGCGGCGTCATCAACTTTGATATCTCCTGCGCTGTTTGAGAAGTTCTGTCTGCCATATGATAAAAAAATACATGATGCGCTTCATGATATTGGACATATATCCACTTACCACACCTGCGGAGGAATGAAGGGATTATTTGATTTGATTATTGCTACCGGCACTGACGCTTCAGAGACATTGTCTCCAGCGAGTATAGGTGGCAATATTGAAGGTCCTGAAGTCTACGAGGCGCTTCACGGAAAGGTTGCCCTTATCGGAGGAATGGATCAGATAAACTTTCTAGAAAAAGGCAAACCACAAGATATTAAAAAAGAAGTTTACAGATTGTTTGAGGTTTTTGGCAGAGGCGGCGGGTATATCATGTCAACCTGCGACCATTTTTTTGAGGCGCCGAAAGAGAACCTTATTGCATATGCAGAGGCTGCAAGAGAATGCACATATTGATGAATTGATTAAAGCGTAAAGGAGGGAGAGTTTTGTGATGGGTAAAGCTGAAGAAAAAATAAAAAGACTTCGATCAGCACTGTCTCATAAAGAGGGTGACAGGGTACCGGTAAGCGATTTTTTTTGGACCGGCTTTGTTTTAAAATGCAAGGAAAAATGGGGGCAGGACTTTGACCCCTACAGGTTTTTCGACCTGGACTATATAGTTATCACACCAAATATGGACCCTCATATCAAGCAGTTTGAAATAATTAAGGAAGAAGGAGAAGATATAGTTGTCAAAACAGGTTTTGAAGCTGTCATAAGAAGATCCGGAACAGCTCCCATGCCTCATTTTGAAAGCTTTTCAATTAACAGTCCGGAGGAAATGGCAAAATTTGAATTCGATGACCCGGCAGACCCAAGGCGTTTTTACAGCGGCGGAGATGACCAGATAAATTGCGTGGGGGACACCTTGTTAAGAAACATCCCATCATGGGATGAAAGGGTCAATGCATATATAGAAGATTTTGCAGTATTCGGTTCAGTATGTGAGCCTTATGAATACCTGTGGAGAATAATTGGTACTGTTAATGCCCTTTACTGGATGGCAGAAGAACCTGAATTATTTAAAGACTTCGTTGACAGGATAGGAAAGTTTCTCCTGAAGTTTTGCAAAGCCCAAATTGAAGCAGGAAAGGGAAGGCTTTCAGGAATGTATATATGGGGTGACGTTGCTTACCGCAACGGAATGCTTTTTAGCCCTGATACATGGCGGCAATTGTTTAAACCCCACGTAAAAGCATTAATAGATCTGTGCCATTCTAATAACCTGCTGGTAATATACCATGGGTGCGGCAATGCAATTCCCATTTATGAAGACTTTATTGAGATTGGCCTGGACGCGTATAATCCGTTGGAAGCAAAATCCGGTCTTGATGTAGTAGTTTTAAAGGAAAAATACGGAGGCCGCCTGGCTTTTGTCGGAAATATTGATATAAGAGTCCTGGAAAAAGGAGACCGCAATGAAATTAAAAAGCACGTACTTTACAAGCTCCAGGCTGCAAAAGGGGGAGGTTGGGTATTTCAATCCGACCATTCTGTCAGCAGCGATGTAGATCCGGAAAGCTACAAGTACGCGGTTGAAGTTTTAAAAGAATATGGCACCTATCCGCTGGACCTTGACAGGATCAGAAAGGAAATTGAAAAACTGTAATCATGGTTTTAAAGCGGTAGTTATTAATATATAACAGATTAAAACTGCTCAAGGAAATAAAATGTAAGTTAATAAAAATATTTTGCGAGGGGGAATGTTTAATGAAACGGTATGGACAAGTAATAAAAGTAAAACCTGAAAAACTTGAAGAGTATAAAAAGCTTCACGCAAATCCATGGCCGGGAGTTCTGAAGATGATAAAGGAATGCAATATTAAAAACTATTCAATATACCACAAGGACGGTTACCTTTTTGCATACTTTGAATACGTAGGGGATGACTTTGAAGCGGATATGGCAAAGATGGCAGCAGATCCTGAAACACAACGGTGGTGGGATGTTTGCAAACCATGCCAGGAGCCCTTGGAAACAAGAGAAGAGGGCGAATGGTGGGCAAACATGGAAGAAGTTTTCCACTTGGACTAGAGTGCAGGATTTTTCGATATTGAGAATTAAAAGACACGATAGTTTTGAAAACATGAATAAGAAGTTATAAGTATAAATGCAGCAAAGAATAGGATGATGCAGATATGAATTCGAGAGAGCGAGTTTTAGCCAGCATATCACATAAGGAGCCAGATCATTTGGCGGTGGATCTTGGTGCAACACCAAGTTCAGGCATATCCGCAATTGCATACAATAACCTTATAAAGTATTTGAATATCAGCAATACGCGCAACAGGGTATATGATGTGGTACAGCAGGTTACACAGCCTGAAATGGAAGTCCTGGACAGGTTTAGGATTGACGTGCTGGATGTAGGAAGAATGTTCAATGACAGTGATGAAGACTGGTATGACGTACTTCTGCCTGACGGCAGCAAGGCGCAATATCCTTCCTGGTTCAGGCCTGTAGGGCAGGATGACGGTTCATACATCGTATATTCCAAGGATGGAGAAGCCATTGCCAAAATGCCTAAAGGAGCAACATTTTTTGATCAATTGTTGTTTCCTTTTATAGACGGCTACCCGGATAATTACAAAAACCTTCATGAAAGTATGAATAAAGTGCATTGGCAGGCTCTTGCCCATAGTCCCTGGGATAATGCATGTGACAAGGACTTCTGGACAAAGCTCAGGGAAAAAGCGATAGAGTTAAGGAAAACATCAGACCTTGCCATAATGATTGTATGCGGATGCAATTTGTTTGAATGGGGTACTTTTTTGAGGCGGATTGATAATTTCCTTATGGATCTTGTGCTTTGTCCGGATGAGGTTGAACGTTTACTGGATGCGTTAATGGAAATACACATGGATACACTCGCCAAAGTATGCCAAGCGGTGGGCGATGTAGTTGATATTATAAGGTTTGGTGACGACCTGGGCATGGACAGCGGACCTTTTATGTCGCCAGAGATATATAGAAAAATTTTCAAGCCAAGGCATAAGATGTTATGCGAATATGTAAAGAAAAACAGCGGAATGAAAACTTTATTACATTCATGCGGTTCCATATATAAGTTGATTCCCGATTTAATCGAAGCAGGATATGATATTATTAACCCCGTTCAAATAAGTGCAAAGGATATGGAGCCAGGCAAGCTGAAAAAGGAGTTTGGCAAGGACATAACTTTTTGGGGCGGCGGATGCGATACACGCACTGTTTTAAACCAAGGCACTCCACAACAGGTGAAGGACCATGTAAGAAGGAATATAGAAACATTTGCTCCGGGCGGAGGTTTTGTGTTCAATACTGTACACAATATTATGCCGGATGTGCCGCCTGAGAATATCGAGGCAATGTTTGAAGCGGTTGATGAATACAGATGAGCGAAGAAAAAAGAATTAGGGGTAAAATTGTGTAATTGCCAAGAGTTACGCAGTTTTACCCTTTTTTATTTACACTGCTCAATTTACTGTATCAAACAAATGGAAACGAATTTGAGCTTTAAGAATGTAATACCACAGTATTTTATGATAAAATTTAATTATCAACAGAACTGTATGATATGATTATTTTGAATCTGTTTATACCGGATGGTGATTTTAATTAAGAAATTAAATGCTCCTTTATATCAGTCGGTTAGAAAATATGCTGCATCCAAACCCGTACCCTTTCACATGCCCGGTCACAAGCTGGGAAGGGGACTTCCTGATGACGTGGGAAGGGAACTGTTATCCCTTGACGTAACCGAGATACCTGGCATGGACAACCTGCATGCGCCTGAAGGGGTTATCAGGGAAGCGCAGGAACTGGCCGCAAAAGCATTTGGCGCCGATAAGACGTATTTCCTTGTAAATGGTTCAAGTAGCGGCATACATGCAATGATTATGGCATTATGCAAACCCGGTGATAAACTGATTGTTTCCCGTGACTGCCATAAGTCGGTTATCGCTGCAATGATCCTTGCAGGAGTAAGGCCTGTTTATGTATTGCCTGAATTCAACAGTGATTTTGCTATTTCTGAGACAGTTGATGTACTAAAGCTTACAAAAGCAATAGAACTTAATCCTGATGCAGCGGGAGTGCTTATAACAAGGCCGAATTACTACGGCATCTGCTCAGATGTTGAACGTATAGCGAAAGTAGTGCATTCACGCAATATGGTCCTTATGGTGGATGAGGCACATGGAGCTCATCTTGGTTTCAGCAGCTGCCTTCCGAAGAGTGCAATGGAGGCTGGCGCTGATATTTGCGTTCAGAGCGCGCATAAGACGTTGCCTGCCCTTACACAGGGGGCTTACCTCCATGTAAAGTCAAGGAAAGTCGATATTGACAGGCTTGAGTTTTTCCTTGATTTGCTCCAGACCACAAGCCCGTCATATATAATAATGTCCATGCTTGACATTGCCAGATGCATTATGGATGAAAAAGGAGCCGGGCTTTTGAAAAAGCTTTTGGCGGGAATAAACTCCCTGGAAACGCTTATTGACGAATGTCCAGGTATGAGGTTATTGAAGGAAAAGGATATACGAGGAGGCTCCCTTGATAAAACGCGCATGGTAATAAACTTAAAGGAGTTTGGCAGGACAGGCTATGAAACCGAAAAAATACTGCGGGATACCTATAATATTCAGGTTGAGATGTCCGACTTTTATAATATAGTATGCATAACAACAGTTGCTGATGAAGCGGCGGAACTTGAAAGCCTGGGAATTTCTCTGGCTGATTTAAGCGCCTCTTTTAGGAAGAAGGAGCCTTTGCCTGACAAATATGCGAAGAAAATGCAATTGCCGGAGCAGGCAATGGAATTAAAGGACATAAAAAACGCAAAATGCACAAAACTGCCGTTAAGCAAGGCGGCAGGCAGGATTAGCAGAAGCATTGTCACTCCATATCCTCCGGGCATCCCGCTTGTTTGTCCTGGTGAAATAATTATGGAAGAAACTGTTGAATATGTATATAATATAATTGAGTTTGGCGGAAAAGTTAATGGGCTTAGCGGAAATATGGAAGTGCTTGTAGTTGATTAACGCACTATCTTACAAATCAGGAGGACTACAATGGGGCGGGGCTTATTCATAACAGTTGAAGGCACGGATGGCTCGGGGAAAACTACGCAGATAGGGCTTATGAAGGATTACCTGGAACGGAAGGGATATAGTGTAGTGCTCACCAGAGAGCCCGGCGGCACATATATAAGCGAAAAAATAAGGGCAATAATCCTTGACCCTGCAAACAGCAGGATGAGCGCAATTACTGAAATGATACTGTATGCGGCTGCAAGGGCGCAGCTGGTTTCAGAAGTAATTAAGCCAGCCCTGGAAAGCGGCAGGATTGTCATTTGTGACAGGTTTGTCGATTCAAGCTATGCCTACCAGGGATTTGGGAGAGGAATTGATTTAGAAGTAGTGGAAAGTGTCAATAAAGCAGCACTGGACGGGGCAATGCCTGATATTACATTTTTCTTTGATATCAGCCCTGAAATTGCCTTAAACAGGCGGATTGAAGCTACGGGAACCGATAGGATCGAGAGGGAAGACATGGAATTTCATATGAGGGTTTATAACGGTTACAAACAGATAGCTTTATTGAATCCTGAAAGAATCAGGGTAATTGACAGCAACAGGACTGTGGAAGAAATATCAAAGGACGTTATAGGCTGGATTGACAGGCTGTTAAAATAAATAGTTTCATATAAAAGGAAGGAGGTTTTATTTTATGAAACTTGTATATGCTATCGTTCACGATGAAGACGGCCCGAAAGTTATGGATGGTTTGAGCAGCGCAGGCTACAGCGTAACAAAACTATGTTCATCGGGAGGATTCCTCAGGGCGGGAAACACAACACTGCTTGTCGGTGTTGACGAGAATGATGTTGATGACGTTATCGCCATAATAAAGAAGAAATCCAAAAGCAGGAAACAGGTGATAAACTCTTCAATGACGCCTAACGGGGTGGGCGGGATGTTTGTGCCTTATCCCGTAGAAGTTGTGGTCGGCGGAGCGACAATCTTTGTGTTGAATGTCGAAAGATTCGAAAAGATATAAGTGGGGTTGATATTTTTGAAAATAAGTGATGCTTTAAAGAACCCTTCTGTAATTTCCGAAGTGCATGGAAAGGATGAAAAAAGAGTTGCAGAGGCCGGAGAAACAAGCTTCAGAAGCCAGTTGAAACGCATTGAGAACGGAAACCATGAGGAAAGGCTTAGGCATCTTGTCAGCCAAATTACAGAGCAAGGGGAAAAACTTGGGAAAAAAATTGACATACGGGAATTAAGGATATATAAGAAGCTTATTGCGGAGTTCCTCGATGAGGCCCTCAATAACTCAAGGAGATTTACTAAGCAGAACTTTCTCGACAGAAGAGGAAGACACAGGATCTATGCGGTGGTCAAAAAAATTAATGATGAGCTGGAACTTCTGACTCAGGATATATTGAAAACTGAAAAGGATAATATTGCCATTCTGAAAAGGATTGACGATATCAGAGGGCTCATAATGGACATATTTATGTAGGATTTGAGTTTACGCAAGAAAAGGGAGAGTATATGGATTTCAGCGACATTGTAGGGCAGAAAGAGATTGTCGAAAGTTTGAAGAACAAAATAGCAAGCGGCAGAGTGGGACATGCTTATATATTCAGCGGGCCGAAAGGTATAGGAAAGAAGACCATGGCAAGGATATTTGCAGGTCTTCTTCTCTGTGAAGAGGGCAGTGGTGGAAGAAGATGCGGTAAATGTATGCCATGCCGTTTATTTGACAGCGGTTCCAATCCGGATTTTCGTGAAATAAATCCAGCTGATGCCAGCATAAAGATAGATGATATAAGGGATATGCAGTCTGATATAATTATACGGCCTTTATACTCGGACAGAAAGGTATATTTGATAGTAGATGCTGACAGAATGACAGAACAGGCACAGAACTGCCTGCTGAAAACCCTTGAGGAACCTCCGTCCTACGCAGTTATTATATTGACTTCTTCCAATAATGATGCGCTTTTGGAGACCATACTTTCAAGAGCAGCAAACTACAGCTTCAGGAAAAATACTCCTGAAGAAGTGAAGGAATTCCTTAAATCCAAAAATATACATGGCAATAAGCCTGTTGATTTTATTGTCTCATACGCAGACGGAATAATCGGCACTGCCGTTGAATTGGCTGATTCAGATGAATTTACCACGATAAGGGAAAAAACAATAGACCTGGTAATCAAGCTTTCTGATTCAAAGCTTGCAAGCATTTTCAATATATACAAGTTTTTCGATGAGAATAAAAGCAATATTGAAACAATATTGAATATAATGGTTTTGTTTTATAGGGACCTTATAATAGCAAAAAAGGAACAATTCGGGCATATATTGATTAATTCAGATAAAAAGGATATCATATTAGATAACGCGCGAAGGTTCTCGCTGCGCAAACTGCTTGACAATATAGAAGCAGTGGAGACGGCGCACAAAAACTTAAAACAGAATGCGAATTATCAACTTACTATAGAAGTTATGCTGATGAAAATTCAGGAGGAATGAATATAGATGGTAAAAGTGGTTGGAGTACGGTTTAAAAAAGCGGGCAAGGTATACTACTTTGACCCCGGCGACCTTGAAATAGAAGTTAATACAAATGTAATTGTTGAGACAGCCAGAGGCATTGAGTTTGGAGAGGTTGTCATACCTAACAGGGAGGTGCCGGAAGAAAAAATAGTGGCGCCTTTAAAAAAGGTAATCAGGATCGCGACCGAGGAAGACATGAAGCACGCGGAAGAGAACAGCAAGAAAGAAAAGGAAGCTTTTGGCATATGCCTGGAAAAGATAAAAAAACACAACCTTGAAATGAAGCTGATTGATGTGGAGTACACGTTTGATAATAATAAAATCCTGTTCTATTTCACAGCCGACGGCAGGGTGGATTTCAGGGAACTGGTAAAAGACCTTGCCGCTGTTTTTAAAACAAGGATTGAATTAAGGCAGATCGGTGTAAGGGATGAGGCAAAAATGATGGGTGGAATGGGCATATGCGGGCGGATTCTTTGTTGCAAGTCTTTTCTCGGAGAGTTCCAGCCTGTTTCAATAAAAATGGCTAAGGAGCAGGGGTTATCCCTTAACCCGACTAAAATTTCCGGAGCCTGTGGCAGGCTTATGTGCTGCCTGAAGTATGAACAGGAAGTGTATGAGGAATTGCTTGAGAAAACGCCTAATGTAGGTGCAATTGTCGAAACTCCCGAGGGACAGGGTGTTGTTATGGAGGTCAGCCTTTTAAAGGGAATGGTAAAGGTAAAACTTGATAAAGGGAATGAAACGGACCTGGAAGTTTTTAAAGTTGACGATATAAAAGTAATAAAGGATGTTGCCAAGAAAGCCGATGAAATAGAAGAGGATATAGACTTGGAAACCCTAAAGCAACTGGAAGATTAGTTGCAGAGATTGAATATTGTATACAAAATAATTTTGGTTAGTGTATGCAAAATAACTAAAAACTATTTTCATAATGCAATTTTGGTGATACAATAGTATAGTCATCTACCTAACTGTTTGGTAAGAGATGGTCGGGTTAATGTAATTTTTGAGGAGGTGTCTTTTAAATGGCATATTATATTACTGATGAATGTATCAGTTGCGGCGCTTGCGAATCAGAGTGCCCAGTATCAGCCATTTCTGCAGGTGATAACGTTTATGTAATTGATGCTGATGCTTGTACGGAATGTGGAGCATGTGCGGATGTTTGTCCTGTTGACGCTCCGAAACAAGCATAATATATTGCGTTTTTGTAATATAGCAGGTTGTGAATAAGGGGTTAGGCAGAGGTAACTGTTTACTGAAGCATAACCTCTTATTTAGTATTATAATAAATAATGGTAATATGGGGAATGTGCATTTTAAGCACTTTTTAATTAAACAGGCGCTGGACAGGTGGGAAACTTGGAACATATTGAATTAAAAGCTAAGGAAAGAATTGATGACCTTCAGTATAAAGGCTTGATGATAATACAGAATACCGAAGCCTTTTGCTTTGGTATTGACGCTGTGCTTCTGGCTAATTTTGCAGACGTGAAAAAAGGGGATAAAGTAATCGACCTTGGAACCGGCACAGGCGTAATTCCCATATTGCTTGCAGGCAAAACCCAGGCTTCAAAAATAGTTGGAGTGGAAATCCAGCCTGAAATGGCCGAGATGGCGTCGCGAAGCGTGAAATTAAATAATCTTGAAGACAGAATAGAAATAGTAACCGGTGACATAAAAGATTCAGCAGAGTATTTTGGTTCTTCAACGTTTAATGTTGTTGTTACGAACCCGCCTTATATCAGCAAAGGATCAGGATTGATAAACCCGTCGGATTCAAAGGCGTTATCAAGACACGAAATACTATGTACTCTTGAAGATGTAATAAGAGTAAGCAGCAAGCTATTGGTACCGGGCGGGCAGTTTGCGATGGTGCATAGACCGGAAAGACTTGTAGATATTTTATGCTTAATGAGGAATTATAAAATAGAACCCAAATATATAAGATTTGTTCATCCTTCACCTTATAAAAAGGCCAACCTTATTTTGATAAAGGGAGCAAAGCACGGGAGACCGGAGCTTAAAATGATGGAGCCGTTATATGTTTATGATGAGAATGGGAATTATTCCCATGAAATAAACCAAATATATTGCAGGGAGAACAGATAAAGAGCTTTGTATGGAGGATTGTTAAGTTGGGTGAGAAGGGAATACTGTATCTTGTGGCAACTCCTATAGGCAATCTCGAGGATATTACCCTGAGGGCGCTAAGAATACTTAAGGAAGTTGATATTATTGCCGCGGAAGACACCAGGCAGACTTTGAAACTTTTAAATCACTATGGCATAAAAAAGACTCTTACCAGCTACTATGAACATAATAAGGCAGAGAAAGGGAATTATCTCATTCAGCAGCTTCTTGAGGGCAAGAATGTCGCTATTGTATCGGATGCTGGTTCCCCGGGGATATCAGACCCAGGGGAGGATATGGTAAAACTGGCTATACAAAACGGGATTGAAGTTACAATGGTTCCAGGACCTACTGCTGCAATTATGGGACTGGTACTTTCCGGACTTCCTGCCGGCAGGTTTGTTTTTGAAGGTTTTCTACCGGTAAACAAGAGAATGAGGAAAGAGCGCATACGGCTGCTAAAAAACGAAGTCAGAACAATAGTTTTTTATGAAGCTCCTCACAAGCTTATATATACTTTAAAAGATTTATATGAGGAACTCGGCAACAGGAAAATTGTACTAGCCAGGGAGCTGACTAAAAAGTTTGAGGAGATTGTCAGATGTACTTTGGAAGAGGCTATAGAAAAATATTCCGCTGAACCGCCTAAAGGAGAGTTTGTACTGATAGTGGAAGGAATGGATGAGAAAGAGGTGCAGGAGGATAAAAGGCAGGCGTGGAATGAAATCAGTCTCCGGGAGCACCTGGAATTTTATATTAAACAGGGTATGAGTAAAAAGGAAGCAATGAAAAAAATTGCTGAAGATAGAGGCATAAGCAAAAGGGAAATTTATAAAAACCTGATAAATTGACTTCATTAAGTGCAATTAACCATAATTTGAAAGCCGCAATTTGAAAGGGGCGTGACTTAAATCATGCCCCTTTCAAATTAGCCTTATTTTATTTTTTCTCTCTTTTATGATTTTTTTAATTCTTTCATGCAGTTAGGACAAATATTCTTGCCTTTATAAACGGTAACATCTTTTGCGTCGCCGCAGAATATGCACGCTGGTTCATACTTCTTAAGAATAATAGTTGAACCGTCGACATAAATTTCTAATGCATCTTTTTCGGCAATATCGAGAGTCCTTCTTAACTCGATCGGTAAAACAACCCTACCGAGTTCATCTACTTTTCTTACAATACCCGTGGATTTCATATTAGCCTCCTCCTTAAAATGTTACAGGTTTCGACAAACTTTTCTTTTCTTATAGTACCATAAATTCCAGTAAACGTCAACAATATTTTTAAAAAAATTCAAATTTATGTTATGGTAAAGGTAGTTGTAATTTTCATATTCTGGATGAAATTCTTTATTAAGTTATAAAATTAGCGTAAATACTAGGTTTTAATGGATTTTTTTGCCCTAAAAAACCAGTTCGTGAAATACGGTTTTTGGTAATTCAGATGATGTTTATATTAAATCATTTGGAAAATAACATGACAATATTCGACAAAATTTGACATAGATACTATTTCTTTTCCATTAAAGAATAAGTGAATGAATGCGTGAATAGTTACAGACTTTTAATCATACTTATTTAGTAAGTATCATTTCCGGGGGAAAAGCAGGAATTATGCTTAATTATATATGGCTCGGCATGATCGTCATCGGATTTGTGGTTGGTATTATTAACGGGAGAATTGAGGCTGTCACCCAGGCGGCAATCGATTCTGCGGGTAAAGCGGTGGAACTTTGCATAGCCTTGCTGGGGATTATGTGCATGTGGACAGGATTAATGAGCGTTGCTGAAAAGAGCGGACTTATTCAATATATAGCAAAGATTGTAAGACCTGTATTAAGGTTCTTGTTTCCGGATGTTCCCAAAAGACATGCGGCAATGGGTGCAATTGTAATGAATCTTGTAGCCAATATGCTTGGACTTGGCAATGCCGCTACACCATTAGGCCTTAAGGCTATGGCGGAGCTCCAGAAGCTTAATCCGAGGAAGGATACCGCAACTGATTCTATGAGCATGTTTCTGGTTTTGAACACTTCTGCTTTGCAATTGATACCTGCCAGTGTTATTGCTATCCGTGCCGCTGCAAATTCTGCAAATCCCGCAGAAATAATAGGCACCGTCTGGGTGGCGTCAATTTGTGCAACCATAGGTGGCATAGTTGCGGCAAAACTGCTTGCAGCCTTTTACAAAGCGGGGTTATAGATGAGTATTATTAAGTTTTTATCTGCCTATGCCGTTCCGGCGATGTTTCTGGTAATTTTGTGCACAGGTTTGTATAAGAATGTAAAAATATATGATATATTTATCGAAGGAGCAAAGGAAGGGAT
Organism: Clostridiaceae bacterium; assembly: GCA_012840535.1. GTDB lineage: Bacteria > Bacillota > Clostridia > Acetivibrionales > DUMB01 > DULF01. The sequence goes on along the minus strand of DULF01000062.1, from coordinate 36,362 downwards.
AACGACAGTCGTGAGGATAATGCCCGTACTGGTGGGTTTATTGGTAGCAGTAGGGGTATTCAGGGCTTCAGGGGCATTGGACCTTCTAATATACGCAACGAAACCACTTGCTTCTTTAGTGGGAATACCTGCTGAGGCAATGCCGTTGGTGCTTATGAGGCCAATTTCAGGAAGCGCATCTTTAGCCATAGTTTCAGATATTTTAAAAGTCCATGGACCTGATTCGTTTGTCGGGAGAGTTGTTTCCACCATGATGGGCTCAACAGAAACTATATTCTATACCCTTTCAGTATATTTCGGTTCCGTGGGAATAAAGAACATAAGATATACTTTAATTGCCGCCTTAATAGCTGACACTATAAGTATAGTTGTATCTGTCTGGATTTGCGCTCTGGTCTTCGGACGATAAAAATGCATGTCATTCTTTGCATATCATTATTTCAGTCAGAGACACGACAAGTTAATTTATAACAGCAAATAAATGTTATTAATGAAGGATATACTAATTAAGCAAATAAATTGAGCGATACAAATGAAAAAATGATGAAAAGAGGATTGAAAATTGGAAATACAATCGCAAGTTTTAAAACAGGACAGGCAGGGCTTGAATTCTGTTTTTAAAAAAGATGCGGCGTTAATTGAAAAAATAGAAACGGAACTTTGTAACGAATTGTCGGACAGCAAAGGACCTATCCGTGAAATGTGCAACCATATATTAAATTCCGGTGGCAAAAGGTTAAGACCCCTGCTTGTTTTATACAGCGGAATGCTTTTTTCGGATCCATGCGAAAAGCTGATTAAAGCAGCGGCAGCGGCTGAATTGATACATATGGCTTCACTTGTCCACGACGATGTAATTGACAATTCAATGTTAAGGCGAAACCATCCGTCTGTTAATTGCATATGGGGCAACAATTTTTCAGTTCTTTGCGGAGACTACCTTTTTGCAAAGGCTTTTGGAATCCTGTCAAGGTACAGGCTGATAAGAAGCATGGATTTTATGGTGGAAGCAATACAGAATATGTGCCACGGAGAAATTTTACAAGCGGAGGATAGGTTTTGCCAGGAGATAGATACCAATACGTATTATGACCGTATTGCGAAAAAGACTGCCATTTTCTTAAGTTGTTGCTGTAAATCCGGAGCTTGTGTCGGGGGAGGGAATAGCGTAGAGATTGATATAATGGGGGAATACGGGCTGAATATCGGGCTGGCTTTTCAGATAATTGACGATGTTCTTGATTTTTGCGGCAACCCGGATATTATGGGAAAACCGAAACAAGAAGACCTTTCACAGGGGAACATAACCATTCCTGTTATTTTTTTGCTGACAAGCGAAAAATACGGTAGCTGGATGAGGGAAATTGTCAGGCGAAGGGATTTTTCTGAGCATGTTTTAAACCAGGTTTATTGCGCTCTTTTGGAAAGCGGGGCGATTGATGATTGCATGAAGCTTGCTGAATCCCACATTGAAAAGGCAAAGCAGTGCCTCAAATACTTACCCGATTCCCCGCACAAGGAATTATTGTACGAGCTTGCAGACGCACTTAAGACAAGGAAAAGCTGAAATAAGCGTTATGCAATGGATTAATCGCATGGATATGCCTTACAGAGCCCCTGCCACCCTTAAAGCTTTGCAAAGCTTGTGATACATAACCGTGCCGCGTCCATTGCTCAACAATATATTTCTGCTGGTAATATTATTCAACCCCATATGAGCCTTAGGATCAGAGAGATACATCGCCAGAAGTCCTCTTATTATGGTCTTGTGGAATTCCGGGAAGGAAAGACCGGAGCAGCTTTCAAAAGAACGTTTCACAAAGAAGCCGATCCTTTCCTCACACTGTTTTAGATTTTTATAGTACTGTGTAAAGTTCAAATCTCCCGTCTGTAAATCTTCCTGGGAGTCAATATAATAATCAAGCAGAATGTGTAATCCGCATATCCACGGGAAATATGCCTGTTCGATTGCTTTAACTTCCTGAACAGTCAGACCGGGATTGAAGGAAGCTGCAAATAATGCAAATATGCCAAGAGTGGAGCCTGCAGCTGCTGAAAATTCCCACCACGATATGTCAGGATAACGTCCGGCATAGTATTCCGCCCATGTCTTGAGGCATTCTTCCCTGATGTTGCTGTCAAGGTGTTTGTATGCCTGCAAATCGGAATAGAGGTGGACGTACTTTTTAATTGGCTCTATGACAAGATTATATGACGAGAGTCCGCTAATTTGCTCCTGGCATGTTTCTACAAGGGAACTCAGATAGCTTCCGTCCTTTTTATACGGGTAATAGTAGTAATAGTTATTAATACCCCGGAGCTTATCCACAGCGTCGAGCATTGCAAGGTGAAGCTGCCGGAATGCCGGTTCGCTTTTTACATGCGTCCTGTCGCAAAGATTGTCAAGGTAATCGCTTATTGTTTGAAAAGAAACTATGAAACTTGCGGCCCTCTTCATGTCAACTCCCGGATAAAGGGCATAGATGCTGCCTCCCTGGGCATGAAATTTCTTATGTCTGATGCTCGACAGGGCTTGCTCCCGCAGCACGTCATCCTCAGCTTCCATACATTTTAAGGTCCATGCTCTAAGTTGTCTTTCGACTTCGGGGAATATGTACCTGACAAACTTGTAAATAAGTTTTAAACCATAATCATATTTTTTTTCGTGTTTTTCTTCCTGCATAAGTGCCTCCTCTTTTGTAAGTATTCCTTTATTATTAAAATAATATTAAATTATGTTGATTTTTATGCACGCAAAGCGCGTGGGTGAGAGGTAATAGGTAAGAGGTAAACCTTACGGCAGGTAATAGGTAAGAGATAATGGGTAAGTTGCGGCGGACAATAAAATTACCTTGAAAAAAGATTTCCCAAAATGTATAGTATTATTAATAGCAAAAAATGAAAATATAACCATATACGTAATTACAATGCGAAGTTGATATGTAGGGAGGCACAATAATGCAAAAAAATACTTATTATATTACGACGCCGATTTATTATCCGAGTGACAAGCTCCATATCGGTCATTCGTATACAACCGTTGCGGCTGATACTATTGCCAGGTACAAAAGGCTCAAGGGCTACGATGTAATGTTCCTTACAGGTACGGACGAACACGGTCAGAAAATCCAGCGGAAAGCGGAAGAAAAAGGTGTAACACCCCAGGAATATGTGGATGAGATTGTCGCCAGCATAAAAGAACTGTGGAAACTTATGAAGATAACAAATGATAAGTTTATCAGAACCACGGACGACTACCATGTGAAAACCGTCCAGAAAATTTTCAAGAAGCTTTATGACCAGGGAGATATATATAAGAGTGAATACGAAGGCTGGTATTGTACTCCGTGTGAATCATTCTGGACAAAAACACAGCTTGTTGACGGAAAGTGCCCTGATTGTGGAAGGGAAGTTGAGCTAACAAAAGAGGAGAGCTATTTTTTCAGGCTTTCCAAATATCAGGACAGACTGATAAAGTATATAGAGGAAAATCCTGATTTCATTCAGCCTGTATCCAGGCAAAACGAAATGCTGAACAATTTCTTAAGGCCTGGACTTGAGGATTTGTGCGTCTCACGTACCACGTTCAATTGGGGAGTTCCTGTGACTTTTGATGAAGGACATGTTGTGTATGTATGGATAGATGCGCTGTCAAATTATATAACAGCACTTGGCTATATGTCCGAAGATGATTCTGATTATAAAAAATACTGGCCTGCTGACGTACATCTGGTAGGTAAGGAGATTGTCAGGTTCCATACGATAATCTGGCCTGCGATGCTGATGGCTTTGGGCGAGCCGCTTCCTAAACAGGTATTCGGACACGGATGGCTTCTCCTTGAAGGCGGAAAGATGTCCAAGTCAAAGGGAAATGTTGTTGACCCCGTTATTTTGGTTAACAAATATGGACTTGACGCCATAAGGTATTTTCTTTTAAGGGAGGTTCCTTTTGGCTCCGACGGCGTTTTCTCCAATGAAGCCCTCATAAACAGGATAAATTCCGATCTGGCTAATGACCTTGGCAATCTGGTAAGCAGGACGGTGGCGATGATCGAAAAGTATTTTGGAGGAACTGTTCCCAAAGAACGTGTCAGCGGAGATTTTGACGATGACCTGAAGCGTACTGTTATTGAAACTCCAGGCAAGGTAGAGGAGCTTTTGGATAAATTGCAGTTCAGCTCCGCATTAACGGAGATATGGAAAACCATTTCGAGGACAAATAAGTATATTGACGAGACCATGCCCTGGGTCCTTGCAAAGGATGAATCAAACAAGGCAAGGCTTGCTGCGGTTTTGTACAATCTTGCCGAGAGCATCAGAGTGGTTTCAATATTAATTCAACCGTTTATGCCTGAAACTCCGGCTAAAATATGGGAGCAGCTAGGAATAAACGACAGTGATGCGCTGGCGTGGGAGAGCGCAAAAGAATGGGGCAGGTATCCTGAAAATGCAAGGGTTAAAAAAGGCGATGCTATTTTCCCGAGGATAGATTTGAAAAAGGAACTTGAAGAGCTTGAAAAGATGACAATTCAACCTGATGAGAGTAAAACTGCGGATAAAAAGGAGAGCAAGCCCGCGCCGGATAATGATAACAAAGAGCAGGCAAAACCGCAGGAAAAGGACGGTTTTATTACAATAGACGATTTTGCCAAGCTGGATTTAAGAGTCGCAAAAGTGCTTGAAGCTGAAAAGGTTGAGGGGACTGACAAGCTTTTGAAACTGAAACTGGAGGTTGGAAACGAGATCAGGCAAGTTGTTTCAGGTATTGCCAAATATTACAGCCCTGAAGACTTGAAAGGCAAGCATGTCATACTTGTAGCCAATCTCAAGCCTGTCAAACTAAGAGGAATTGAATCGCAGGGTATGATTCTTGCAGCGTCTGACGATAAAGACCTTGCGGTCTTAACGCTGGATAAAGCTATGGAAAGCGGTGTAAAAGTAAGCTGATTTCGGGAGGCTCATGCCTCCTTTTGATTTATATGAAAGATTTGATAAAGCCGGATTATGCAAGCCTGATGCTATATAAGCAAAAACACGTTGTCCAGTTTTACATAATGAGATATAATATAAATCGGGTAATAGGTAATGGGTAAGGGGTAATAGGTAATGGGTGATAGGTAAGGGGTAATAGGTAATGGGTGATAGGTAAGGGGATAGGTAATGGGTAATAGGTAAGAGGTAAGGGGTACCTTGCAGCGGGTACGGGGTAATAGGTAAAAGAGGAAAGCTCCTTAACAGAATAAAAAGAGAGTTTAATAGAAACCTCTAACCTATAATCCATAACATGTAACCTGTTACCGTAAGGTAATATATAGAGGCGGCATTTGGCCGCCCGCATGAGGTAAGAGGTAGAAAATGGTTGATAATACGCAGAATTGCAAGGGGGAAATCCTTGCTTTATTTGACAGTCACGCACACTATGATGATGCGAGATTTCAGGATGATAGGGATGAAGCGCTTCAGAGGGCTTTTGACAGCGGAGTAAAATATATTTTAAATGCGTCGTCAGATGTTGAGTCTGCCAAGGTAGCAATATCGCTTGCCCGGAAATTTGATTTTGTATATGCAGCTGTCGGAGTTCACCCTCACAATGTTGAGAATATAAATGACGGTACACTCTCAATACTTCTTGATTTTGCATCCGATCATAAAGTGGTGGCCATCGGCGAAATAGGTCTGGATTATTATTATGACAACTCACCGAGAGAATTGCAAAGGTATTGGTTTTCAAAACAGATAAATTTGGCAAAAGAACTGTCACTTCCTGTAATAGTTCATAACAGGGAATCGCATGAAGATGCATTAAGAATTATAAAAAATGAAGGTGCCAGGGAAGTAGGAGGAGTTTTTCATTGCTATTCAGGAAGCGTTGAAATGGCGAGAGAGCTGCTTGATAATGAATTTTATATATCTGTGGGGGGAACAGTTACTTTTAAAAACGCTAAAAAGATAATAGATGTAGTAAAATATGTTCCTTTGGACAGGTTGCTCATTGAAACTGATTGTCCATATTTAACCCCTGAACCGTACAGAGGCAGGAGAAATGAGTCGGTTTATGTGAGGTTGGTTGCTGAAAAAGTTGCGGAGATAAAGGGTGTTTGCTTTGAAGAGATTGCCGGAATTACTACAGAAAATGCAAAGAGACTTTTTAGGATAAAATAGACAGAACTTCTGATTACAAAGTAGTTTTGGGGGTGTACGATGAAAAAGCTGGCCCTTGTAATGGTGAGTGCACTAATAATAATCGTTTTTATTGCTTTCAATTACTTGCTGTGGGATAACGAAAACAAGGAAAAAGACATCGAAAATTTAAAGTATCTTAATATCAGCAGTAACACCAGGATTAACGCTTATGAAAGGGAAATTAAAAGTCTTGAGGAAGAAATTAAACAGATAAGAGAAAGTCTGAAAACCGCTGATGATGCAAACAAAAACCTGCTTCAGGAAAAATCCCAGTTAGAAGTCAAAATAGAGGAATTTGAAAGGCTCCTTGAGGAAAAGATAGAACTTATCAACGTGCTAAAGCAACATGTTGATATTAAGCTTCTTGAGGCTCCTGTGAGGGAGTGGATTGATTCGATAAATAAAGGTGACTACGAAACTGCCTACGAACTGCTGAGCAAGCAGATAGCAAATCAATATAAAAACCTAAGCTTTGCAGAATTCAAAAGCAATTATGAAAATACAATTAAAGAAATGAAATTAGAATCTGTAAATCTCCTCACTGACGACGTTCCTGACGATATAAAAGGCTCAATTGTTTTTGAAATAGTGGTTGATGTGGTTATTTTGGATGAAGCCGAGAAAAATCCTGATGGCTTCAAGGCAGGGCAGAACAGAAGGTTTGTAACAGTTGACTTTGATAAAGAAAATGAAAAGTGGGTTATCACAGGAATTTCTTCTTCCCTGTAATGATTATTTCTTTCATGATTTATGTTGAGAAGCATAATATGCCGTAAATTCGTTGTGGCATTTTACATAATAATTATTATCACAAATTTCCTCCGGACTCATATAATGGTAATGTGAATCAGTTAGATTAGATAAGGTTACCGGAGGGAATTTTTTATGAGTGAAGAGAGAAAAAATAAAAATGAGAAGGAAATCCAGATACCTCAAGTGACGCAGGTGCCTCAAAAACCGCAGGTGCCCCAGGTGACTAAGTTTCCTGAAATTCAGCAGATGCCTCAGCCAGTTCATCAGATGCCCCAGATGATGCCGCAAATGCATCATATGCCCCATATGCACCATATGCCGCAAATATACCAGGCGCCGCAACTTCCTATGATATGTTGCCCATACCTTATGAACATACAGTGTCCTATGATGCAACATCAGGATATGATGGGTTTAGGAGCTCCCATGCCAGGTTCGTACATGTCCAGTCCATATATAATGAACCCGTATATGGGGTATCCGATGGGAACATCGCAGTATTAATTTCAGCATCAGCCTATTCGCAAAGTATTTGTAAAATATGAAGAAACAAGGTACATTAATTATGGCGGCTCCCTGATTTTCTTAAGCAAGACGGGAAAACCGCCATTTTATTTAATCCAGGGAAATAATGTATGTCTTAAGAAAAAGGAAACAGGATTTTTACCACTCTTTGGAGCATTCCTAGTACTTGTATCGGTTGGCTTGTCATAATATATATATTGGATGAATAATTTTAGTATAAGCGGTTAATAATTGGAGTATACTGCTACATAAGGGATTACATGGAAACAAATTTGACAAAAGTTTCAATTTTAAATAAAATTACTACAGTCCCTTATTAATTTTTAAATGGGAGGTTGCAATTTTGATACCACTTGTAGGAAATATCAAAAGGTTTTTTTTATTGAAGAAGACAGTAATTGTGTTTGTCGCAATAGCAATTATTGTCACTTCTGCCGCTGTTGTTGCAACCATAGGGATTTATAACTACCTTCAGAATGAAGTTGTTATTAATGACGATGGAAAAGTAATTGAAGTAAAGACATTTAAAACCACCGTCGGCGAAGTATTGGAGCAAAATGGGATCAGTTTGAACGCTTATGATTGCATCAGCTTGCCATTGGATGCTAAACTACAAAGGATGAAAGTAAATGAGATAAACATAGAAAGGGCTATACCTGTAAATATCATCGCGGATGGAAAGCAAATCCAGATCATGACCTGTAAGGATACTATAGGGGAAGTTCTTGAGGAAGCTTCCGTCAGTTTGGGAGAAAAAGACAGACTGGATGGGGTAGGCCTGGACGATAAAATAGCAAAAGGAATGGAAATAAAAGTAATCAGGGTAAAGGAGGAGTTTGTGGAAGAAAATATTGCCATACCTTACGAGACAGAAAGAAGAGAAAACAAACGTATGGACAAGGGTAAAGAGGTTGTGGTAAGGGAAGGCAAAGAAGGATTATTGCAAAAAGTATATAGGGTTGTGACGGAAAACGGTAAGGAAGTATTGAGAGAATTGGTCAAGGAAAGCATTATTTCAAACCCGGTAAGCAAAATAGTAGAATACGGTACCGTTTTGAATTACAAGACTTCAAGAGGAGATATCATAAGATACAAAAAAGTACTTAATATGAAGTCAACCGCATATACGTCCTCGTATGAAGATACAGGGAAAACCCCGGATCATCCCTATTTTGGCATGACCTATACAGGCATCAAGGCAAAGAAAGGTGTAGTTGCAGTTGATCCCAAGGTTATTCCGCTTGGGACAAGGCTGTATATAGAGGTTCCGGGAAGCGCACCTGACTATGGTTTTGCAATCGCGGCAGATATAGGAAGTGCTGTAAAGGGAAACAAGATAGACTTGTATATGGAGGATGTTAAATCCGCCCGAAGTTGGGGTGTCAGACCTGTCAAGGTCTATATTCTTTTAGACTAAAGCATTTATAAAATAAGGGACTAAATCAAGGCCGGGATATCCGTATCCCGGCTGTATTCACTCAAAGGGCAAAAATTGATGTTCATTCAATTTTTGCTTGGTAGGAGTTGTGCACATATGTCAAACAATGTTAAAGAATTTATGAAAAAATATAATATACGGCTGACAAAATCTCTTGGGCAGAATTTTTTGATTGATAACAATATTGTTAGAAAAATCGTTGACAGCGCTCAGATCAGCGAAGGCGACATGGTGATCGAAGTTGGTGCCGGGATAGGAAACATGACTTCTGAAATTGCATCCAGAGCCGGAAAAGTGATTGCTATTGAAATAGACAGGCGCCTTATTGGGGCCCTGACCGAGAACATTAAGCCTTTTAATAATGTCCAGATAATTAACAACGATATATTAAAGCTTGATATAAAAAGGGATGTTTTGTCAGCGGAAAATACCGGATCAGGCGGTTTTGTGCCTGAAAACATAAAAGTTGTGGCCAATCTCCCGTATTATATAACTACGCCGATTATAATGAAGTTTTTAGAAGAAGCGGAAGGCATAAATATGCTTGTTTTAATGGTGCAGAAAGAAGTAGCCGACAGAATGGTTGCGAAGCCGGGAGGAAAGGATTATGGCGTGCTTTCTGTAGCGGTGCAATATTACTCAACACCCGAGAGAATTTTTGATGTGCCGCCCGGTTGTTTTGTGCCGCCGCCGGATGTTCACTCGACAGTAATCAGGCTGCGCATAAATAAAGAACCTCCGGTTAAGGTAGATGACAAAGAAATGTTTTTCAAAGTTGTAAAGGCGGCATTTGGACAGAGAAGAAAGACTCTTTTAAATGCGCTATCCAATTCAGGTTATTTTAATCTTGACAAGGAGAAAATAAAGCAGATCCTGAATAACCTTGGAATAAGTGAAAACTTGCGCGGTGAGGCACTTTCCATCACGCAATTTGCGCTTCTTTCGAATTCATTTACCCGTGAAGATTGTTAAAAATTTAATAATTTTTCAAAAAGGTCTTTAAAAAAAATATTTTTTGAAGTATAATAAAATTTAAAATGTAAATTTGTTTTATTTTAAGATATTTCGTTGCAGAGGGTGTAATATTCAAAGACCGGTTTTAACCCTTATGTGATTGTACATATGTGGTTTTCATCCAATTCTGCAATTTCTTTCAAGCAAACCTAATAATAAACGGAAAGTGGTGAGTAGCATGTATGCAAACAAAGCAGTCAAAAAATGGGTCGATGAAATGGCTAAACTTACAAAACCAGCCAGAATCGTATGGATAGACGGTTCAGAGGAAGAAAAGGAGGGACTTGAAAAAGAAGCTTTAAGCACTGGAGAGCTGATTCAATTAAACCAGGAGAAGCTGCCCGGATGTTTCCTGCATAGAACAGACGTAAATGACGTTGCCAGAGTTGAGCACAGAACTTTTATCTGCACAAGAAAGAAAGAAGACGCAGGTCCGACCAACAACTGGATGGATCCCCAAGAGGCTTATGAAAAGCTTGGCAAGTTGTTTGACGGCTCCATGAGGGGCAGGACAATGTATGTAATACCTTACCTGATGGGACCTGTAGGTTCTCCTTTCAGCAAGGTTGGAATAGAAATCACCGATAGCATTTATGTTGTACTTAACATGCGTATCATGACAAGAATGGGCAGGCCGGCGATGGAACACCTCGGTGATTCGGATGATTTTGTTAAAGGATTGCACAGCAAGGCAAATCTCGATCCTGAAAACCGTTATATTTGCCATTTTCCCGAGGACAATACCATATGGAGTATTAACTCAGGTTACGGCGGGAATGTCCTTCTTGGGAAGAAGTGTTTTTCACTCCGTATAGCAAGCTACATGGGAAGACAGGAAGGCTGGATGGCAGAACATATGCTTATTCTGGGCATTGAAGACCCAGAGGGGAATGTATCCTATATTGCAGGCGCATTCCCGAGCGCATGCGGTAAAACCAACCTTGCGATGTTAATTCCTCCTGCTTCACAGAAGGGCTACAAGGTTTGGACTGTTGGAGACGATATTGCATGGATGAGAATAGGCGAAGACGGAAGATTGTGGGCAATTAATCCAGAGGCAGGCTTCTTTGGAGTTGCACCCGGAACAAGCATGAAGAGCAATCCCAATGCGCTTCTTACTACCCAGAAGAATACAATATTTACAAATGTAGTACTTACTCCTGACAATACTGTATGGTGGGAAGGAATGGGAGTTGAACCGCCTTCACACGGTATAGACTGGACAGGAAAACCATGGACGCCGGACAGCGGAGTAAAGGGCGCTCATCCTAATTCAAGGTTTACAGCTCCTGCATCCCAGTGTCCGTCAATATCTCCTGAGTGGGAGAATCCAAAAGGAGTGCCGATTTCTGCAATTCTGTTTGGCGGACGCCGTGCTAAAGTTGCTCCATTGGTATATCAGTCCTTTGACTGGGAGCATGGGGTATTTGTCGGAGCTACAATGGCTTCCGAAACTACTGCAGCTGCAACAGGCGCGGTTGGCGTTGTAAGGCGTGACCCAATGGCTATGTTGCCGTTCTGCGGATACAATATGGGAGATTACTTTTCACATTGGCTCGAAATGGGCAAAAAGATACCTAATCCGCCTAAGATATTCAATGTTAACTGGTTCCGTACAGACGAAAACGGTAATTTTATGTGGCCTGGATACGGCGAGAACTTCCGCGTTCTGAAGTGGATACTTGCACGTTGCAAGGGCGAAGTTGACGCTGTAGAATCACCGATAGGTTATCTTCCTAAGCCTGAAGATATTGACCTTACAGGCATTGAAGATGAGGTTTCAAGGGAAACGCTGGAAGAGTTGCTTAAGGTTGACAAAGAAGCCTGGAAGGAAGAGCACAGAAGTACGGGCGAATTCTTTGAGAAGTTTGACAGGCTGCCGAAAGAAATCAGGGACCAGCATGCCGCATTGGCAAAAAGGCTTGGGATATAAAACAAATAATCTTAATCGGGACACCTTTAGGGGGTGTCCCTTTTTAATTGGCATGAGAAAAGCAGTCTCCAGCAGCTAAGTTCCGTCACAGACAGGCTGTAATGCAAAAGGGGACACTCCTTGACGCAAAGTACTTCGGAGGGAATGGAGTGTCCTCTTACTTTTTTGGTTTATTTTTTGGGGCAGGACCATATATATAATATATGAACTGGTCTTATATGGAATATATGGCCTTACATGTTGCCGGAAAGCAAAACATGATGCAGGGGGAGGGAGATAATTGGAGAAAAGGCAGAAATTTCAGAGAATTTTTATGATATTCAATAATGAGGATGCAGGATACGAGGCTGGAGGAAACCCTTCCGGGTACCTGAAAATTGAAGTAAGGGACGGCAGGGGCAAGCTTTATGCAACTGTGCAGAATCTGAGAGTATTACAGGGCGGTTATATGTACGTTGTATATATACTTGCAGAGGATAAAGAGCGGATTGTACCTGTAAGGATTGGTGCGCTCCCTGTAGCAAACGGAAAGGGAGATATTAAATGGGAATTTGATTCTTACAGCGTTGCTGATACAGAATTAGGCATTGATAGATTTGGCGCTGCCATATTGCTTGTGGAAGCTGAAAATATGATGGATGGCAAAATCATTTGTCCCCTTGCGGCATACAGGGATAAAAAGATTGATTGGAGAAATGCTTTTAAGAGAGCGTATTTGAGCGAGAACCTGGTTGACAGTGCAGAGAAAGAAGAAGAAAAGGTAGAAGGGAAGGAGGAAAAGAGAGAAGAAAAAGAAGAAGAAAAGAAAGAAGAAAAAGGAGCAGTAAGGGAAGAAGAAAAAGGAGAAGCAGAAAAGAGAGAAAAAGAAAAGGGAGAAGAAGAAAAAGGGAAGGAGCAGGCGGAGGAAACCAGGGAAGAAACTGAAATTGCTGAATCAAACAGGCAGGATAAGGAGGAAGCAAAGATAGAAAAGGAAGATGAGAACAGTACATACAAGGCTGCTCCGGATGACAGGGATATTGAAATCCAAACTGCTTCAAATACGGAGGACGGCGGCCAGGCAGCCGGGGAAACCGTGGGCAATAACGTATGTAGGCCGCAAAAAGAAGGAGATGTTTCGGGTGTCCATAACATGGAATTTAACCCATGTGCAGGATGTATAAACAATCCTGACAAAAATATGGCGGCACAGGCAGAAGAGTATGAACGCAGAAACCTGCTGGAAAAACTCAGGGCCAGTTTTAACAGGTCTTTTGAGAAATACAATCCTTTTATGAGCAAGCGTAAAGACTACGAATGGTGGAAGGTAAGCAGTCCTGTACATCTCAACAACATAATGTACCAATATGGCATAAAGACTCCCCTTTTGTTTAACCCTGTGGTAATGATGTCACATTTTAAATACAGGCACTTAATAGTCGGTATTTACACTGATAAGACAAAAGATATAGAGTATTTGGTTTGTGGAATACCAGGGGTATATAATGTAGACGAAAGGCCTTTCGGAGAGCTTTGCAGGTGGGTGCAGCTTGAAGGAAGCAGACCAAGGTATGGGGCTTTCGGATACTGGCTTGTATTTATTGACCCCGAAAGCGGGAAGCTTTTAGCCAGGAATACTTAAGAAATATATGGGACAGTCTGCGGCCCAGCATGATACACATGCATAAATGTGGCTGCGGACGCGCATAATTTCATAAAAAGGAGTTGTGCTTTTCCCATATATGGAAATATGCTTAAAAGTGAAGACAAAAAAATCCTGCTTTTTGTTGCTTTAATAAGTATCATAGGCGCTTTATTTCTAGTTGCCGTTACATCAAGGTTTGGTCCTGGTATTTCCCATGATTCCGTGGCATACATATATGCTTCACGAAGTTTTTTAAACGGCAATGGATTCAGATACTTCGGATATGAAGCGCCCTATGTGCAATGGCCGCCCTTGCTGCCGGTGGCATTGGCTTTATTTGAAATCCTCGGCCTTGATGCTCTCACAGCATCGAGGTTAATAAATATAATATGCTTATCGTTGACAATATTCTTCACAGGTGTCTGGCTTGATAGATATGTAAAGTTCCGGCCCCTGGTTATTGTGGGGGTATTGGCGGTGTTATTGTCAATACCTCTTACATATGTTTCCAGATATACGTGGTCTGAGCCCCTTTTTATACTTTTTGCCACTCTTTTTTTATTTGTTACCGGGCTGTTTACAGAGAAAGAGGACAACCGTAACTTTTACCTGTCAGCGCTGTTTGCCTCCCTTGCCTGCCTTACCAGGTACATAGGCGCAGTTTTTATTGTAACAGGGGTAATTGTTGTTTTTATAAAGCGGAAAGGTATCGTGAAGAAAATATTGCATTCCATGTTTTTTGGTTTCATTTCATTCCTGCCGCTTTCTTTATGGCTTGTGAGAAACTATATCGTTTCTTCCACACTGACAGGCATCCGTACCGGTTCGAAATATACCTTTTCCCAAAATGCCAACCTTGCTTTTAACGTATTAATTTCCTGGTTCTTGCCGGCGGAACGGTTGAAAAGAGTGCAAGACGCTGACATATTGCTTGCTTTAAAGCTTTTAACTGTTGGCGTTTTGTTATTCTGCTTTATGGGTATTATTGCCGTGTTTATGGCCGGGATACTTTCTGCCAACAGCAAAGGAATGATCACAGAAGTATTTGTTAAAAAATCTCATTTATTGGTTCCGGTAATATTCTTTACAAGTTACACTTTATATCTCGTCGTTATGTCATCTAAGATTGCTTTTGACGCCATAGACAACAGGCTGATGTCGCCTGTTTTTATACCGTTATTGCTTATTATACTTTCTGCAATGGACACAATGATAACTGCCCACAGGGGTAATATTGCCAAATATGTGGTACTGGTGTCGTTTGCTTTTTGGACAATACATCCCTTATCAAATGCTCTTGTAAATTTAAGGGATTCGGTTCAAAAGGGTACGGGAGGATTTTCAACCGTCAGGTGGATAAACAGGGAAACTATTAAATATTTGCAAAGAAATCCCACCAGAAAAACAGTATTCAGCAATTATCCTGATGCAATATATATACTGACTGGTACACCCGCAATGTATCCTCCAAGAAAAAACTGCGGCAGGTTGTATGGAATGGAGCAGTTTAAGCAAAGTATGGAAAGAATAAAGCTTTCATATTTGATTTGGTTTAAGGGAAACACAAACAGCCTGATTTACAACGTCAAAGAGCTGTCCGAATTTTTCAACGTAAGACATATTGCGGAAGTTGAAGACGGGGATATTTATTTAATTTCGTTATAGTTGTTTTTATTAATCTTATTTGAGATAAATGGGCATACTTTTATTAATAATGAGCGGAGTAAAGACAAAATCAGAAATATATAAAAAAACTGAAGACAGCAAAAGAGCTTTTTATAAAATAGCCTATGTTATAACATCCATGCGGCCTAAGCAATGGATTAAAAACGGCTTTGTCTTTGCGGGGCTGATTTTTTCAAAATCATTTTTCAAGCCGGAATCCATTTTTAGGTCTATTTGTGCATTCATGCTTTTTTCACTGGTTTCAGGAAGCGTTTATATTATAAATGACATAATAGACAGAAAAAGGGATGCGCTGCATCCAAAAAAGCGCTTTCGCCCGATTGCGTCAGGGAATCTGCAAACTCACGAGGCTATGGTTTGCGCGCTTATTACGCTTACTATATCATTGGTGGTTGCATTTTTGCTTGATATATTGTTTTCCATCATCCTGGTTTTATATTTCGTACAGGCTGTGGTTTATTCAATCAGTCTTAAGAATGTAGTTATTATTGATGTTATACTCATTGCGACGGGATTTGTGTTGAGGACTGCAGGAGGGGCAGTGGTTCTTCATGTAAGAATATCGCCGTGGCTTATTGTGTGTACTACTCTGCTGGCGCTTTTTCTTGCCTTAAATAAAAGAAAAAACGAACTGCTGGTGCTTTCGAAAAATGCCGGCAGCCATAGGAAAATACTTAAAGAGTATACGCCGGAACTGATTGATCAGATGCTTTCAGTAGTAACGCCTACGACATTGATCTCTTATGCATTATATACTTTCAATGCAGAAAAGTCTTACTGCATGATGCTGACCATACCTTTTGTTTTATATGGGATTTTCAGGTACCAGTACCTGGCATCCACCAGGGACATGGGAGGAAGCCCTGAACTTGCTCTCTTAAATGACAAGCCTCTTCTTATCAATATTGTGTTGTGGGTTATTGCAAGCATCGTCATTGTTGCCTCGGATTAGCAAAGATATATGCGAAAAGGTTACAGAAAACAGGACTGTTCCAAGTGAGAAAAAAGTTACCGTTCCTTTATAAAAAATGTAAAAAAAGAAGGAGTGTCCCAATGGAAAAATCAAAGGTTGCCGTGTTGAAAACTGAGCCCGAAACTGTTATTGAAGATTATAAAAGGTTAATGAGACTGGCGGAATATCAAAAATTTTTGAAAAAGGGAAAAACCATAATACTTAAGGATAATATTTCCTGGCATTTTCCCTATCCGGGAGCCAACACCACCCCGTGGCAGCTTGAAGGAGTAATCAGGTGTCTCAGGGAAGATGGGTATGACGATATAGTATGTGTGCAGAATAAAACTGTTGTAACAAATGCGTACAAAGGCGAGAGGCTTAACAAATACGTAAATATTTTCAAAAAGTATGATATTCCCGTTCTTTACAACTTCAAACAGGAGGACATGACATGGGTAAAGTACGAGCCGAAGGCAAAAATGCAGGTACTTGACAAGGTTTTTCCTAAGGGCATCATGGTGCCTGATTATTTCTTTGACAAAAACATAATACATTTGCCCACGATGAAGTGCCATATATACACAACTACGACAGGCGCAATGAAGAACGCTTTCGGAGGGCTGTTAAATACCAGGAGGCACTACACCCACAGCGTTATTCATAAAACACTGGTTGACCTCCTTGCAATCCAGAAGGAGATTCATTCAGGAATATTTGCTGTTACTGACGGGACTGTTGCCGGAAACGGACCAGGTCCCAGGACAATGAAACCTGTCATTGCGGACTATATCCTGGCAAGCGGCGACCAGGTGGCTATAGATGCTATAGCATCCAAAATAATGGGTTTTAATCCAATGGAAATTGATTATATCAGATTAGGGGACGAGGCAGGTCTTGGAAACGGAAGGCCGGAAAACATTGAAGTGGCCGGTGGGGATATTTCAGGAGTCAACCTGGGGTTTGAGGTGGGCGACAATGGAGCCAGCAGGGTTGGCGACATAATGTGGTTCGGCCCCCTGAAGAGGCTGCAATGGCTGTTTTTTCATACTCCACTGGTGTACATTTTTGTATTCGGGTCTGCGTTTTATCATGACCTTTATTGGTACCCTTTAAAAGGGAAAAAGATAGTGAGGGACTACCAGAACAACACAAAGTGGGGAAAATTATTTATGTCGTACGAGTAGCCGGATGAATTGTTTAAACAGGCATGATATTAAAAACATATAATTTATATATGTAATATATAACTTTTTTAATTCGTTATTGACAGACGGTTTTCAGTATATTACCATATAATATATAAATACATAAAATACCTATATGATTTATATGTATTCATATAATTAAATGTACTTACTGACTTTTAATAAATGTGAAGGAGTGTGCTGGCATGTCAAAGATTTATAAAAGCCTGACAGATTTAATTGGTAAAACACCATTGCTGGAATTATCCAATTATGTAAAAGCCAATGACTTAAAAGCGACCATTGTTGCAAAGCTGGAATATTTTAATCCTGCGGGAAGTGTAAAGGACAGGATTGCAAAGGCAATGATAGAGGATGCTGAAGCAAGAGACCTTTTAAAACCGGATTCCGTTATTATTGAACCGACAAGTGGCAATACCGGTATTGGCCTTGCTTCTGTTGCAGCAGCAAGAGGCTATAGAATTATTCTCACAATGCCTGAGACCATGAGTATTGAACGCCGCAACCTGCTAAAAGCATATGGCGCGGAAGTAGTCCTCACTGAGGGAGCAAAAGGGATGAGGGGCGCTATTGATAAAGCAGAGGAGCTTGCAAGAGAAATACCGAATTCCTTTATTCCCGGCCAGTTTGTCAACCCAGCGAACCCGGCTGTTCACAAGGCAACTACTGGCCCTGAAATCTGGGATGATACTGATGGGAAAGTAGATATTTTTGTTGCTGGCATAGGTACAGGTGGTACAATCACGGGAGCAGGCGAGTATTTAAAGAGCCGGAATCCAAATATCAAGGTTGTGGCTGTTGAACCTGCGGATTCACCCGTGCTTTCAAAAGGAGTGGCAGGTCCCCATAAGATTCAGGGAATTGGTGCCGGTTTTGTTCCTGATGTACTGAATACTTCGGTTTATGATGAGGTAATTGCTGTTAAAAGTGAGGATGCGTACAAAGCAGGCAGAGCGGTCGCAAAAAGAGAAGGCCTTCTTGTCGGCATTTCTTCGGGGGCAGCGCTTTGGGCAGCAACGGAAGTCGCAAAGCGCCCTGAAAACGAAGGCAAAATGATTGTTGTGATTCTCCCGGACACAGGAGAAAGATACCTTTCTACAGAATATTTGCAAAATGAGTAGCTATAAACTAAAAGAGACCTGGAGTTTAAAGCGCTCAAGGTCTCTTTTTTAAAGTCTGCCTTTTTAAAAATTTTTAAGGACATGATTTATATATAATACATATATTCATTATTGACCAAGTTTTTCACCGCTTCGTTTGACAGTTTGTCAAGCGTAACGCTGCCCAGAAACTGTTTGACCATGTTGTCAAGGTCATTCCATAAAAGTGATTCAAGGGCTTTATTAATGTATGAAGATTTTTCTGAAGAGATGGCCTCAGCTGGTTCAAATAAAGTTATTTCAATGGCATTTAAAATATCAAATGCGGTTATTTCCTCAGGCGGACGGCTAAGCTGGTAACCTCCGCTTGAGCCTTTAATTGAAGTAACAAGCCCTGCTTTTTTCAGCAGCGCAAATACTTGCTCAAGATAAATCTTTGAAATGCCGAGATCTTCAGATATTTTTGATACGGTTACGCAATCAGCAGCCAAGTATTGGGTCATGTATACCATGGCAGCCAAGCCATACCTTCCTTTTGCAGAAATTTTCATACTCATTCACCTCTAAATCATATATGTTTTATTTTAAAGTATGGTTGAGAAAAAATCAACATTTGAACAGCCTGGTTATTGGAACAGCGGCTGTGTAGAAAGAAAGTATAATAAAATGAGTAGATTTATGCGCCTTTTTTGTTTTAATATATATTTACAGGGGGTAATAAATATTTGTGCGCAGCAAGGCACTTGCAGTAAACAGAATGTAAACAATCTGGAAGAAGAGGGGGTAGGGTAAATATGCTAATGAAAAGCAAGCTTTTCAATGTTTTGGATAAGATTGACAAAGGCGGTTTTGATGAAATTGAGAGCAGCTTCGGACGCGAAAAAAACCCTAGTCTGAAAAGAATTTTGGAAGTTGTGCGGAAAATAAAAAATGGGCGGGAAACTGCAAATCATATTATGAAAGGGATATTTCAGGTTGCAACGTAAATAAGCAGTTTCGACCTGAAACTGGAATTTTACAGCAACAAGATTAAGGAAGACACGGTTAAATTAAGCAGGATGGCAGAGAGTGTATACTCAGCATTCGAAGAAACGACTGCTGCTGTTACGCAGATAACTGATGCAAATCATCAGTTGACAAACTCATTGGATCGTATTTCACATGAATCCAGGGTTTTAAATGAAAATACTGCAACAAGCAATAAGGTTATTGACGATATCAGGACCGACAATAAAAAAGCTATAGAGCAATCCGGTGCTATGAATAAAGATGTCAATAATCTTCTTAATATACTTGATACCATGAAAGAAACAATTCAGGGCATTTACGAAATTTCTGACCAGACGAACCTTCTTGCCCTTAACGCTTCCATAGAAGCAGCAAGAGCAGGAGAGGCGGGCAAGGGATTTGCCGTTGTGGCTGAAGAGATAAGAAAGCTTTCGGAAACCACAAATAATCTTTTGGGCTCAATGGTTAAGCTGCTGGAACAGATAAATGAAGCTTCGCAAAAAAGTTCGGAGAGCGTTAAGCGTACAATTGAATCAATAGAAAGGGTTAATGCAGCTGTCGAGTCTATAACCCAAATACTTATTGACAACAACAGGTCCATAAATAGTATTACACAGAGCCTGGAGGATATTACATCATTTAGCCAGGAATTGAACGCATCCCTTGAGGAAGTGTCATCCGCTATGGATACAGCCAGCCACGATGCGGAGAAAGTCAGCAATCTGGCTATTGACCTTGAAGGTATTGGAAATGAAATATTCAAAATATCTGAATCAATGAGTGAGATTGAGGGAAGCATAGACACCTTGACGAAAGAAAGCGGGAAAATGGCTGTAAATAAGCTTTATGGATTATCTAACAATGATTTTATAGCCAGCATTGAAGCAGCAATAAATGCTCATATCAACTGGGTAAAAACTCTTGAACAAATGGTGGAAAATCAGAGTTTGCAGCCGCTTCAGACCGATGACCACAAATGCGGTTTCGGACATTTTTACTATGGCGTCACACCTTCTTCAGGCAAGATTTTGCCTTTGTGGAGGGAGGTAGAAGGATACCATTCAGAATTACATAAAAAAGGTGACACAGTAATTGAATTTGTAAGAGTGGGTAATTATATCAGTGCGAAAAGCGCTGCGAAGGAAGCCAGGCAACTTTCAAATAAAATAGTAAGCCTCTTTGAGGAAATGATTTCAATTACAAAGGAAATGGAGGAGAAAGGAGAAAGTGTTTTTTAACATTTAATTCTGGTATTAAATAAAACCGTTTTACCGATATTCTTAAAGAAGCGGGATAAGAATATCGAATATAGGGTAATGCAGTAAAGAAAAAAATAATAAAAAAACGAAAGGATGATATTATGATCGAAATAAAAAAGAATATCTACTGGGTAGGAATCAAAGACTGGAGTCTCAGAAAGTTCCATGGACATGAGCTGTCCACTCACAGGGGTTCAACGTACAATTCCTATGTAATTAAAGACGGGAAAACCGTACTTGTTGATTTGGTTTGGAATCCGTACAAAGAGGAATTTGCAAAAATTCTTGAAAAGGAAGTCGGACTCAGGAATATTGACTGTATAATAATCAACCACGCAGAGCCTGACCACGGCGGAAGCCTTGAATATATCATGTCCATGATACCGGACACGCCTATATATTGCACAAAAAACGGCGCGGATATAATTAAAAAGCACTTTCACAAGGACTGGAACTTCAAAATTGTCAAAACCGGAGATACGCTAAATATCGGCGAATACGAGCTTATTTTCGTTGAGATGCAGATGTTGCATTGGCCTGACAGTATGCTGACATACGTTAAAGGCGCCAATGTTGCCATGTCGAACGATGCTTTCGGGCAGCATTACTCAGCACAGGGCTTTTTCAATGACGAGGTTGACACATGTGAACTATACCAGGAAGCCATGAAATACTACGCAAATATTTTATCTCCGTTCAGCCCCTTAATAAAAAAGAAAATTGAACAAATCAGGGGATTGAACCTTCCAATTGACATGATTGCTCCTAGCCACGGAGTCATATGGAGAGAAAACCCTATGCAGATTGTCGACAAATACTATGAGTGGGCACAGGATTACAATGAAGGGAACGTGGTAATTGTATATGACACTATGTATGAATCAACCAGGGCAATGGCTGAGGCGATTGGCGAAGGCCTTTTGAAAAACGGCATAAAATACAAGTTGTTTAATGCTTCAGTTACTGACCATAGCGACTTGATCACGGAGATGTTCAAGGCTAAGGGAATTATAGTCGGCAGTTGTACGGTTAATAACAATTACCTGCGTACCATAGGAGCGGTGTTGGAAGAGATAAAATCACATAAGTTTAAAGGTAAGGTTGCCGCGGCTTTTGGCAGCTTTGGATGGAGCGGCGAGGCTCCAAAGCTTATAACGCAAAGACTTCAGGAAGCCGGCCTCAAAGTAGTGGAGGAACCAATTCAATTTAAATACGTGCCAACAGAGGAAGAACTGAGGCAATGTGTGGAATTTGGAGATAGGTTTTCAAAAAGCATGCAATAAGACTGGGAATCATAGTTGATTCCCTCAAAAACAAATTTGTTTGAAGAATGCGAATATGATAGAATCAATTTAGAAGATCAGTTAGTTCTATATATAAGACAATGCGCTTTATTAAAAGGGTTTTAGGCTTAAATATGGAGGAATTATATATGAAAGATGAAGCAAGAAATGCATGCACACCGGCTCAAATAAAGAAACAGATCGTTGAAATATCTAAAATAATGTATGATAAAGGAATGGTTAATGCTTTTGAAGGGAATATCTCCGTGTTATTTCAAGATAAGGTATATATTACTCCCAGTGCCATATGCAAGGGATTTCTTACTGAGGATATGATAGTGACAATTGACCTTTTTGGAAATGTTGTTGAAGGCGAATACAAGCCTTCTTCTGAGTTCAAGCTTCACCTTGCGGCATACAGGATCAGGCCGGGCATCAACTCAGTTATTCATGCCCATTCACCTTATGCCACCGCTTTTGCTGTTGCAAACAAACCTATTGAAACAAAGGCATATCCTGAGATGATTGCTTTGTTTGGGAAGGTGCCGTTGGCTGACTATGGAACGCCTTCAACGGATGAAATATATTACGGGGTTGAGAAACATATATTAGACTATGATGTTATTTTGCTTGCAAACCACGGAGTAATGTCTGTAGGCAAAGATGCGTACGAAGCATTTTTCAAGCTGGAATCTGTAGAATGTATAGCAAAGGTACTTTTATTGACAAACCTGCTTGGAGGAGAAAAGAGTCTGCCGGAAGATAAGCTGAATATACTTTATGCAATGCGGGAAAAAGGAAAAGTTCAAAAATAGACTACGGGCAAGTCTTCCCTAATATGCCATTTAAATCATTTGAATTTGTTGCACTAAAAAGTTATAATAATGACCATTGATTGATAAATGGCTACTTTGTTTAGTCGGTTTTAAGTTTGTAGTTTTGTTGTGTAGAGGGGGTTAGTAATATGTTAGGGGCAAAGAAAACTATCAAGAAACAGATTTTGCCACTTCTACCTCTCAGGGGACTGACTGTGTTTCCGTATATGATTTTGCATTTTGATGTTGGCAGGGAAAAGTCAATAAGAGCTCTTGAAGAAGCAATGCTGAATGACCAGTTGATTTTCCTTGTAGCCCAGAAGGAAGCTAGGAATGACTCTCCAACCAAGGATGATATTTATAATGTTGGAACAATATCAAAAGTAAAACAGCTTTTGAAACTCCCTGGAGATACAATACGAGTGCTGGTTGAGGGATTGAGCAGGGCTGAAATAGATGAGATAACACAAACAGAACCTTTTTTCATGGCAGAGGTTGTAGAAAAAATTTATGCATCAGAAGAGAATGACAAAACCGAGATAGAAGCATTAAAAAGAAGCATATTGGAAGCTTTTGACGAATATGTCAAACTCAGCGGCAAAATTTCTCCTGAAACTATTGTGAATATAGTGTCGAGTGATGACATTGGTCAACTTTCCGATATGATAGCTTCCGGCTTGTTTATAAAAATTGAACAGAAGCAGGAAATTCTTGATGAATTCGATCCTGTAAAGAGGGCGGAAAAGCTCCTTGAGATATTGATTAAGGAAACGGAAATATTGAAAGTTGAAAGAAACATAAATGCCAAAGTTCGCAAGCAGATAGATAAAATGCAAAAGGAATACTACCTGAGGGAACAGCTTAAGGCTATTCAAAGCGAACTTGGCGATAAGGACGGAGTTGCGGGAGAGGTTGATGAATACCGGGAAAAGCTGAAGGAAGCAAACCTTCCGGAAGAAGTTGAAAAGAAAGTGTTAAAAGAGCTTGACCGTTTGGTTAAAATGCAGCCGGCTTCTGCTGAAGCCTCCGTAATAAGGACGTACCTGGACTGGATTTTCGATATACCCTGGACAAAAAAGACGGATGAAATAATAGATCTGGACAGGGCTGAAAAAATCCTGGATGAAGACCATTACGGACTTGAGAAAGTAAAGGAAAGAATACTTGAATACCTGGCTGTAAAGAAGCTTAGCAACAGCTTAAAAGGTCCAATACTGTGCCTTGTAGGGCCTCCTGGAGTAGGCAAAACATCAATTGCAAGGTCCATAGCCAGGGCGTTGAACAGAAATTATGTCAGAATGTCTCTTGGCGGAGTAAGGGACGAAGCAGAGATAAGGGGACACAGGCGCACGTATGTAGGCGCTATGCCGGGAAGGATTATTGCCGCCCTGAAACAGGCAGGCTCCAGAAATCCGCTGATACTGCTTGACGAGATTGACAAGATGAGCAGTGATTTCAGAGGGGACCCTGCATCAGCATTGCTTGAAGTTCTTGATGCAGAACAGAACTTTGCTTTCAGGGACCACTATATTGAATTACCCTACGACCTTACCGATGTGCTCTTTATCACTACTGCGAATACCTTGGACACCATACCAAGGCCTCTGCTTGACAGAATGGAAGTAATAAGTATTTCCGGCTATACAGAAGAGGAAAAAGTCAACATTGCAATAAAATACCTGATACCGAAGCAGATTAAGGCTCATGGACTGGAAATGAAAAATGTCAGAATAAGCGAGCAGGCTGTAAGAGATATTATCAATTATTATACCAGGGAAGCCGGAGTACGAAACCTGGAAAGGGAAATTGCGGCAGTATGCAGAAAAGCGGCGAAATACATTGTACAATCAAACAAAAAGTTTGTTAAAATCAGTCCCAACAATATTGAGAAGTACCTTGGAACTAAAAAATACAGATATGATAAAGCCGGCGAAAAGGATGAAATAGGTATTGCAACAGGTCTTGCATGGACTCCTGTTGGCGGCGATACATTATCCGTTGAAGTAACGCTCATGAAAGGAAGCGGCAAATTAGAACTCACCGGCCAGCTTGGCGATGTCATGAAGGAGTCTGCAAAAGCAGGTTTGAGCTATATCCGTTCAAGAGTTGAGCAGTTTGGCATTGACAGTGAGTTCTATAAAAAGCTTGATATTCATGTGCATGTTCCTGAAGGAGCAATACCAAAAGACGGGCCGTCGGCAGGTATAACACTTACTACTGCAATGGTATCCGCACTGACGGAGATACCTGTCAAAAAGAACGTGGCAATGACCGGTGAAATTACTTTAAGGGGAAGGGTTCTTCCTATAGGAGGACTTAAGGAAAAGGTGCTTGCAGCGCACAGAGCCGGAATCAACACAGTAATAATACCTGTTGACAATCGTAAGGATATAGATGATATCCCAGAGAGTGTCAGAAAGCACATTAAATTCATATTGGCTTCAAATATGGATGATGTACTTGAAAATGCCCTGGTTAAACCAAAAATCAGGCGCTTTATCGGTGCCATTCACCATGAGGAGAACAACAGGATGATTATTGCTGAAGAGCAAACCGCTGTCAATAGCATGGAGCATGCTAATTTAATAGAACAGTAAAATGATGTCATGAGAATGTCAAGGGGACGGTTCTTCTGACAACTTTGCCAAAAGTTGTCAGAAGAACCGTCCCCTTGACACACCCTTAACATTTGGCTATGTTTTATTGTTAAACGTAAAATTTAATGGTAAAATTATATAAAAAAACATATTTTGATTATATTTGACAGGTGCTAAGTGTTATGGGGTCAAACAAAAAGTCTAGCAGGGTTTTTATTGACAAATTTCCATATGTACTTCCGGTTGCCGTGACGATATTTTCCATATTGTTGTTTAAATTTGCATATCTGTTTGAGGATAACTTTTATAGGATAATGGATGTAGCAACATACCTTACATGGCATAATATATTCGAATTTACAGGTATTTTGGTATGTTTTGCCGTATTTGTCGTTTCTTATTTTACATACGAACAAACACAAAATTTAAGGCGTGTTTTTCTGGGTTGCGTTTTCCTGGCAGTAGGCATGGTTGAAATGTTCCACACGCTTAGTTTTAAAGGAATGCCTGATTTTTTTGTGCCTAATAAATGTGCTAATAGAGCCACTACTTTCTGGATATTGTCAAGAATATTGCTGGCGTTGGGACTTCTCATTTCAGAATGCATTCCTGCGGAAAAGAAATCGGTTATAAACCGGAGAGTTTTTATGCTGCCAGCGGTTGCGCTAAGCCTTTTAATATTAGTCGTTGCCACTTATTTTCCTCATTTGCTGCCGCCTATGTACATTGAGGGCAAAGGCCTGACCCAGACCAAGATTGTGCTTGAATATGTTGTTATATTTCTACTGATAGCTTCAACAGTCTTGCTTATACGCGAATATAAAAAGAACAGAGATTCTCTCCAGATATTATTTTGTTCTGCACTGATTCTGATTATATTCAGTGAACTTGCTTTTGTAAGTTATTTCCTTGTCTATGATATATATAATTATCTTGGTCATATATACAAATTCATATCCTATTTTATTATCTTTAAGGTAATATTTGTAGAAAACGTGCAAAAGCCGTATATTGAGCTGAAAGAAGCCCAGGATGAGCTTAGGGACTACGCTGATAATCTTGATAAGATTGTGGAACAGAGAACGGGGGAATTAAAACAAGTAAACAGGAGGTTGCTTGAAGATCTTGAATATGCAAGAGACATTCAACTGGCAATGCTTCCGTCAAGGCTGCCTGAAATCAGGGAAGTCTCCTTTACGGCAAGATATTTTCCGGCAGAGCATGTTGGTGGAGATTTTTACGATATTTTCAGAATTGATAATGAAAATATAGGATTATACATAGGAGATGTTTCCGGACATGGTGTGCCCGCCGCAATGTTAACGGTTTTTGCAAAGCAGAGCATTAAATCGGTAAACGAAAACTGTACAGGAAAAAAAGAACTGTTGAATCCTTCGCTGGTATTGGGAAGGGTATATGAGTCCTTCAACAACACGAATTTCAAGGATGAGGTATATATAGTGTTATTATTCGGTATATACAACATAAAAAAGAAGGAATTTACCTATTCATCTGCCGGTATTAATGCTTCTCCGTTTGTTATAAGAAGTTCCGGTGAAATTGACGAACTTGCGGTTACCGGTTTTCCCATATGTAAATTTAGGGATTACTATTATGCCGTGTATGAAGATAGAAGTATAAAACTAAACCCGGGGGACAGGGTTCTTTTTTATACCGATGGTATGATAGAGGCCGAAAATAAGCAAAGAGTGAGCTTTTCAGAAAAGCGGCTAAAGGAAATATTAAAGCAGAACAGAGATTTGGACGGACTTAAATTATCTGAGGCAATTGAGAGGCACATCTTTGAGTTTGTAGACCCTGATAAACTTAAAGACGACATAACTTTTTTCATTATGGATATTAAACAATAGGGGCAAACCTTTACAAAGGGTAACGGTTAAAAATAGTTCTTAATAATTTCCAGGGCATTTCCTTCAGCTATTTTTGTGCCGTATTCGTTTAAATAACCTTCATAGAAGTTCGTATTCGTTACACGGCTTCCGTATTCATCCAATAAAGCCTCGAATTTATTAATATTAGTTACCGTAAAGCTGCTTCTTATCAAAACCAGGTAATAAGTGTTGCCATATTTGTAAAGTGTGCTTTCCCCGTTGTATATGGTGCTTAATTCTTTACTAAGCATATTCAAGTCATCGAAACTGTCAAAGGAGTAAATAATAAGTGTAGAATACAGCTTCCTTGATTTCTTCTTAATTTTGAGGTCGCTTTTACGAAGCTTGCTCCTAATGTATTTATGAATTGATTCAAAGTCTCCGTCTTCATCAATTCTTGTAATAGTTATCACAAACTCATCATCAAAGTCAGATATCGGCTCGATAATGAGTTGGGAATCAGAGAGGTCGAAACCAAACTGAACTTCAGCCTGTTCCATCATGTCCCAGAATAATTCCTGGGCTGCAGGGGAATTATAATTAAGCGAATCCAGGCTGATATTTCTTTCCTCCAAATCATCCAGCGATATTGTTACTTTTAATATATTTTCACCAATTCTTTCTATTTTCATAATAATCACCTAAATAATGCATTACATAAAAAATATTATTTTTTATATTTATTTTGTTATATATATTATACTTCGTAAAACATAAAAAGAGAAGCATAAAATTATGCTAATTATTCTATTCCAAAAAGCAAAAGGCCGGATTCGCAGAGAGTAACAGAATTCCCCCGTTTTGAATACTATAAAATGTATGTTGAGATGTGCAGCCTTGAAACATGGCTGTGCTAAAGGCAATACTGCGCTGTTTGTCTCCCGGAAGGACTATTCTGGAGATTTGGCGCTTATAAAGAACAGAATTAAGGGGGTATGGATATGTGCCTTTTTACAAGGAAATATCCTGAAAAGTATATAACTGGGAAAGTATATGAAGATACAGGAATAGGGACTGATATTGCTGGCAATATAAGAGGTGTACCGGGTGTTACGGTTAAACTTTATTCTGTCAGGAAAGTAGATTTGTCTAAGGATGCTGATGATGACGGAGTCAGCCTTTACAGAGAAAAACTAATTATGACCACAAAGACTAATGAGAACGGCGAATACAGGTTTTATGTAAGAGACGGTACATATTCACTAAGTATTGATTTGGATACACTTCCTGAAGGAAAGGGAGTAACTGAATCAAATGTTTTTATAGAAAGGGTCTCTTCGGAAAGTATAGACTTTATAGTAAGGGATATTTATTCAATAGACATTGATTTAAGCCAGGCAAAAAGGTTATTCATCGGGGAGGCTGCAGTGGTAAATCCCACATTAAGAGACCAATACGGGTGTAAGCTTTCGGCGAAAGTAAAGTGCTCAAGTGATGATGCAGTAAGGTCGCAGGAAAATATACTGGAATTTAAGCCGGGTAATTTTGAAAGGAAATGGGTTAATCTGAATATAGCCACCGGTAGCGTGTTCCGCCAGTTCCCTGTTGAAGTAAGGATGCCTGAAGCACCTCTGATTGAACGTATCGATATTGCCTACAAAAACGGAATTATAGATGAGAAAGCTAAAATCTTGCTTTATCTTTATGCAATGTTTGATAAAGGTAAAATAATGAGAGGTTTTGGGGCAGAAGACAGGCCAATAAAAAGCGGAACGCTTATAATGGAGGAAATACTTGATTATATCAGAAGGAAGGATGCAGACAGTATACTGGTTGAGACAGCAAAGCGGTACATCGCATCGGCGGTTCCTCCTCTTGATAAAGAGTACAGAAGCCCCGGGGGTTTTTTCAAAATTCACTACACAACAACAGGAATACATGCTGTTCCGGGTGAAGACTTAAACGGTAATGGGATACCGGACTATATTGAATTGGTAGCATCTTCATTTGATGAGGTTAAGAATATAACATGCAATATTAGAAGGTTTAGAACTCCGATAATTGAGCCGGGGAAAGATGCCCTGGATGTGTATGTGTTCAATCTTGACGGGAAATACGGTGTAACCGTTGCTTCAAGGTATTATGGGGGAGGAAGCAACGCTCCCAGAAGGGCTTCAAGCTATATTTGCATCGATAATAACTATTCACGTTCTAAGGGATTTAAATTAAGCAGAGACGACTGTATGAGAGTAACTGTTGCACATGAGTTCTTCCATTCGGTCCAGTATGCGTATAATCTGGATGCGGATAAATGGTGGAAAGAAGCTTGCGCAACCTGGAATGAGGATGAGATTTACAGCTCCGTAAATGACTATGTTCAGTATCTGAAAAACTATTTTTCAAATCCTCAGAAATCATTGGAAGAAGATACCTACAGCAGGGTTTTGTTTGCTAAATATCTCTCAGAAAAATGGGGAGGCTATGAAATAATAAGAAGAATATGGGAAATTCAGGCAACAAGGTACAGAAAAAGTGTCAACGCAATTGATGCCGCGTTAAGAGAACAATTTGGCAATGAGGATATTGGAACTGTATTTGATGGATTCACAGCGTGGAATTTCAATCCTGCGCAGTATTATAAAGAAGGGGCAGCATGGAACGCATCTGTAAGTGTAAGCAACATATATTCAGAATATCCAGTACCGGAAACGCGGGGAACGTTAAATCACCTTGCTTCAAATTACCAGTTGTTCAAGTTGGGTAAAATCAATAATAGAAAGTTAAAAATCACCATTGAAGGCTCGGATAAATACAAATGGGGGTTTAAGATACAAAAAAGAAGAATCAGCGACGGTTATTGTGAAATAGCAGGGATATCATCGAAGGAAGGCGTTAGCAGAGCGGAAATCATCATAAATGATTGTGCGAATAAGTACAGCGAAATATGCCTTATACCGGCAAACCTTGAGAAAGAAAAGGATGGGGGTGTTTATTCGTATTCCGCGAATTTCATGGAATAATTATCAGAAGACCGGGCTTATTCAGTTTATATGTAAAGAAGCTTTATGCTAAAAAAAAGACCTCTCTGAAACCAGTGTCAGAAGAGGCTAACTGAAATCCACTACTACAAAGTTTACAAAATATAGCACAAATTGTCAATAAGGAAAACAAAATTTTCTTAAAAAATAAAATTTCAAATTCATACGGAAACTCATCAAGCAAAAAATATTCCAATTTTTCAATAGATTTTTATACCCGCAAGCTAAAAAATGTGTTACCATTTTACTATAAGAACCAGCAATACTATTTTCAATAAAGAAGGGATTTGTGCTATATGGATGGAGTTTTGCTTGACAACCTTGAATTTACGGTAGATCTTGATCAGCTTTTTAATACAATCAAAATGGATCCAACTGACGACGATGCTGATACTGTAATAAAGATGGCTAAAGAGGCTCAGTCAATAGCCAGACCCAAGGCACTTTACAAAATTGCATATATAGAGGAAAAAGGCGACAACTTTGTAGTTATCAATGGAGTAAAGTTTATAAGCCGTGTAATGAGCGTAAATCTGAAAGACGTCCACAGGGTATTCCCGTTTGTTGTGACTTGCGGAGTAGAACTTGAAGACTGGTCCAACACAATATCTGATATGCTGGAAAGATATTGGGCAGACGCAATTAAAATACAGGCTATGAATTGTGCGTTTAAAGCCATGGAAACGCATCTTGAAGAACACGTTAAACCCGGGAAAACAGCATGTATGAATCCGGGTTCATTGGAAGACTGGCCAATCAGCGAACAGACGAAGTTATTTAAATTGCTAGGCGATGTTAGAAACACGACAGGAGTTTTATTGACTGACAGCTTTTTAATGGTTCCTGTGAAATCCGTATCAGGCATAAAATTCCCTACGGAAACCGATTATGAAAACTGTCAGCTTTGTCCAAGAGAGAATTGCCCAGGAAGAAGAGCTCCATATGATAAGGATTTATATGCAAAGAAGTATTTATAAGCAAGCTAAGAGGGGCTGCCTGAAAAGACAGCCCCTGTGTGCGTGTGCACAGCTTCTATTCAGATGTAACCTCTGTCCAGATTCTGTCATAATCTTTCATAGCTTCTGCGTCATACTCGAATATTTCAAAATTTCCCAAATCCTCTTCGAGAGGATAAAATGCCCTGTCGTTTACGACTTCGGGATCGAGCATCTTTTTAGCCTCTGAATGAGGAGTGGCGTAGCCGATATAATCTGCATTTTTAAATGCCACTTCCGGCTCACACATATAATTAATAAATAATTCAGCTTCTTCCTGGTGCCCGCTGGTAACAGGTATTACCATGGAGTCAAACCACAGGTTTGACCCTTCCTTTGGAATTGCATATGCCAGGTCCGGGTTTTCGCTTATGCAGTAAAATGCGTCCCCGGACCATACAACGGCAAGCGCGCCTTCACCGGCGATCATTTTGTCCTTCACTTCGTCAACAACATAGGCAAGTACCAATGGCTTCTGCTCCAGCAAAGCCTTCTTTGCTTCTTCCAATTCTTCGACGCTGCGCGTATTCATGGAATACCCCAGTTTTTTAAGGGCAACGCCCAGGGAATCCCTTTGGCTGTCAAGCATAAATATTTGTTTTTCGTACTTCTTATTCCACAGTATATTCCAGCTGTCCACAGGTTCATCAACCATGGTCGTATTATACAATATACCTACGGTTCCCCACATATATGGGACTGAATATTCATTATTCGGGTCAAATGCCAGATTTTTAAAACGTTCCTCAATATATTTGTAATTTGGGATATTGTTAAAATTTATTTTATTTAAAAGATTTTCGGATATCATTCTTTTTATCATATAATCCGACGGGATGGCTACATCGTAGTTGCCGGCACCTGATTTAATCTTTACATACATATCCTCATTTGTTGTAAACATTTCATAATTGACTTTTATGCCATATTTTTTTTCAAAACCATCGATGACTGTTTCTTCTATATAATCACCCCAGTTATAAACATTTAACACAACCTTTTTTTTGCTTTCATTCTTATTACCGCTTTGGTTCGCATTCAAATCATCCTTGCTTCCGTTACCGCCTTTACATCCTGCAAAGGTGCCTATTAATATTGAAAATAAAACTATAGCCAAAACAATCTTAACTAAATTTCTCATGCATGACTCCCCTTCTTGACATTATTTTCTTTTGATGTTCTTCTGTTGACAATAAGAAGCAATAACAGCACACTTACAAACATAAGCGTTGATAAAGCGTTTATTTTAGGGCTGATACCTCTTCTTGCCATTGAATAAACTACTATTGACAGGTTTGCAACTCCTGACCCGGTTGTAAAAAAGCTTATTATAAAGTCATCCAGCGACAGGGTAAAAGCCAGAAGCAAGCCGGTTATCACACCTGGCATTATCTGTGGAAGAATGACTTTTCTATATGCGTAAAACGGTGTGGCTCCAAGGTCCAGCGCCGCTTCGTACATATGCTTGTTAAGCTGCCTTAATTTAGGCAATACAGAAAGTATTACATATGGTATGTTAAAAGTAATATGTGAAAGCAGCAGGGTTAAAAAGCCCAGCTCCAGTTTCAGAAATATGAACAAAATCATCAGCGAAATTCCTGTGACAATGTCGGGATTCATCACAGGCAAATAAGTAATGTTCATTACTATTGTTTTTTTAATCTTTTTCATGTTGTGTATTCCAATTGCGGCAGCAGTGCCTATCACAGTGGCTACAAAAGAAGATACCACCGCGATAATTATTGTATAGTAAAGCGCGCTCATTATCTGCTGGTCATGGAACAACTGGCGGTACCATTTAAGAGTGAAGCCGCTCCAGTTTCCTCTTGATTTTGAATCATTAAAAGAAAACACTATTAACACGATTATGGGTGCATATAAAAAAGCAAAAATCAGCAAAACATAAAAGCGTTTGAGAAATCCTTTCACAGCAGGGCACTCCCTTCACGATCCTTATCATAGCGTGTCATAATTGCCATACTTATCAGTATGAGGATCATCATTACTACTGAAAGGGCAGACCCAAAATTCCAGTCTCCTACAGTAGTGAACTGACGGTCAATCAGATTGCCTATTAAAGTAAACTGCCCGCCTCCTAATAACCTTGATATGACAAAGGTTGTAACTGCAGGCATAAACACCATGGTTATTCCTGACATAACACCTGGGAGGCTGAGCGGGAAAATTATTTTTGTGAAAACCTTGTAGGAATTTGCGCCCAGGTCTTCAGCGGCTTCTATTACACTCTTGTCAATTTTGCTGAGCACCGAGTATATCGGTAACACCATGAAAGGCAGAAAATTGTATACCATACCCAGGACAACCGCTTCACTTGTATAAAGCAAGTTTAGAGGTTTAATTCCAAACCACGACAACATGGTATTGATTAACCCGTTTTTTTCCAAAAGGGTCAACCAGGCGTAGGTCCTCAGGAGGAAGTTCATCCACATTGGAATTACAAACAACAGGATAAGGGTATTTTTCCTGCTGACCCCCTTTCCGGCAAGAATAAGGGCTACCGGATAGCCGATAAGCAGACATATAAAAGTACTTATCAGGGCCAACACGATTGAACGTATCAGAACCTTTATATAAACGGGCTGCATGAACCTCTTGTAAAATTCCAATGTAAATGTCAGTCCGTCTTCTGTCACAACGATTACGCTATAAAACACAACAAGCAACAGAGGAACCACTATAAATATTATCATCCAAATAATGTAGGGGTAAGAAATCCAATTCCTCTTCATCAGATTGCCACCTTCTTCATTATTTGAATGTCATACGGCTTTATATACAAACCGACTCTTGAGCCGGCCGGTTCCATCATGGTGCTGTGGACCATCCATTTATACCCGTTGCTTTCAACTATCATTTCATAGTGGACCCCTTTAAATGTCACTGAAATAACACTGCCGCGCAGCATGCCTTCTCCTTCTTTGACTATTTTTACATCCTCAGGGCGAACTACAACATCAACGGCTTCCCCTTCATCAAATCCCTTATCCACACATTCAAATTCATGGTCCGCAAACCTTACGAGATAGTCTTTTATCATTATGCCGTCAATTATATTGCTTTCTCCGATAAAATCGGCCACAAAAGCGTTTTTTGGCTCATTGTAAATATCTTCGGGAGTTCCTATCTGTTGAATAGTTCCGTCCCGCATTACAACGATTGTGTCGGACATTGTAAGGGCTTCTTCCTGGTCATGGGTTACATAGATGAAGGTAATACCCAATCTTTTCTGCATATTCTTAAGCTCAATTTGCATTTCCTTCCGAAGTTTCAGGTCGAGCGCGCCTAAAGGCTCGTCCAGTAAAAGTACCTGGGGTTCGTTGACTATTGCTCTTGCTATGGCCACCCTCTGCTGCTGACCACCGCTTAATGAGTCAACGGACCTTTTTTCAAATCCGGAGAGATTGACCATATTCAGCGCGTTTTCCACTTTTTCTTTTATCACTTTCTTGTCAAGCTTCTTTATTTTGAGTCCAAAAGCTACATTTTCGAAAACGTTCATGTGCGTAAAGAGGGCATATTTTTGAAATACGGTGTTTACCTTTCTTTTATACGGAGGTAGAGAGTTAATATTAACACCTTCAAAAAGCACTTCTCCTGAAGTAGGAGATTCAAAGCCGCCGATAATCCTTAAGGTAGTTGTTTTACCACATCCACTGGGACCCAACAGAGTCACAAATTCATTTTCTCTTATATAAAGGTTAATATTTTTAAGAGCTTCAGTTCCATCATAATCTTTTGATACATTTACTAATTCAATTATTTTCCTAGCCATACAGCCCTGCCCCCAAAATATAATAATATTATTATTCAAGTTTACTCCTTCTGCAGAGGAAGCGCAGCAAGTAAACATTTGTAATCTTATTAAAAGCTAGGCGGTGTTGAGACCCAAAGAACACTGGCTCTTGTTTTACCGGCATTTGAAATGCTATGGGTCACCGTCGGTTTAAAATAAAAGCTTTCATCCTTCTTTGCTTTATATTTTTCATTTCCCAGATGGATGTAAACACTGCCGGACAATATATAGCCAAATTCTTCTCCGTCGTGCGGGTTGTCTTCCTCCGATCTGCCGCCTACCTCCAGGTTGATTACAATCGGCTCCATAAGATTTTTTTGGGAATTTGGCACAATCCATCTGATAACATGGTGCAAATATTCGCTTTCTTTCTCGAAAACATCTTCTTTTCTGAAAACAATTTTCTCATCCATTGTTTCGTTAAAAAAATCCTTTAGGTTCGTACCTAAAGATTCCAAAATGTCAACAAGCGTAGCTATCGAAGGAGAAGTTAAATCCCTTTCTATCTGCGATATGAAGCCTTTTGACAGCTCGCACCTGTTCGCAAGTTCTTCCTGCGTAAGAGCCCTCTTAATTCTCAGCCTCTTAATTTTTTCACCGATTTTCATAACATCCCCCATGTAAAAAAAAGTTTCTAGTCACTAAACATTTTGTTTACAGTAACTAAACTGCAAAAACAATTTATTATAAACACATAGTAGGAATAAAGTCAATAACTTTATTTAAAAATTATTTTGAATTTTCAAAGGAAGGCATCCCGGTGTTTCCAAGGCTGCTGTAGATTTGAAACTGCCGGTCTTACAGGACCGGCAGCATGGATTACGAATACGGTTATGAATACAGTATTTCTGTTATCTTGATAAATTTATCCACTAACATAATCTGTTTATTACTAAGAATTGGTTTTAGCACTTTCAGCGTATTAATAAACATGTCCTTGTCAGCCTTTTTGTTCCTCGCCGAGTAAAGATGCTGTTTTATGTCCTTATATGCCCGGCTGTACCGAAAGCTTTTTTTTACTATATCTGATACATTCCGCCTGTAACTTTCCGGTGAGTACTTGTCAATTATATTAAACACTTCATATATTTTATCAAGGGTACTGGATCTGACGGATGTTCCGGGGCTTGTTTCAAAATCAGAGTTTAAGGCTTTTTGAATTCTGCTGGCGGCGTAAAACCCGTTTGCAATCGCCTCCAGCTTTTTGTATCTATCCACATATCTATCCATATATGTATCACCTCAACCAAGTTAATAATAATTTAATCTGTTTTCTTTATCTACATTTTATGTTAAACGGTGCTT
>DULF01000061.1 GCA_012840535.1 Clostridiaceae bacterium | reverse complement strand
GCATTTGGCCCTGGAGTAAGGCCAACCATACCATTTGAAGAAAAGGTAAAAAAGTTTGCTGAGATTGGCTTGTCCGGTGTACAGTTCCACGATGATGACGCGGTTCCTGACATGAACAATATGACTGAGAAGCAGATCATAGACTACGCAAAAGACGTAAAAGCCATACTTGACAAGTACAATCTGGTTGCTGAGTTTGTAGCTCCGCGTCTCTGGATGGATCCTCGCACTACTGATGGCGGATTTACCACTAACAGCAAAGAAGATTATGAATTTGCAATGTGGCGCTCTTTTCGTTCTATAGACATAGCGAGGGCGCTGGGATGTGACAAAATTGTATTGTGGCTGGCCCGTGAAGGTACCATATGCGCTGAAAGCAAGCAGCCTGTTGAGAAGATAAAGAAGCTTATTGAATCAATCAACAAGATGCTTGAATATGACAAGACAATCAAGGTACTTATTGAGCCCAAGCCGAATGAGCCGATCGATCGGAGCTACTGCGGCACTATAGGCCATGTAATGGCAGTTTCTTCTGCGACAATTGATCCATCCCGTGTAGGTGCGGTTATGGAAAGCGCGCATGCGATACTGGCAGGGCTTGATCCTGCGTATGAAATGGCATTTGCCCTTGCATTCGGCAAGTTATGGAGTGTACATCTCAATGACCAAAACAGCATAAGGTATGACCAGGACAAGACCTTTGGAGCTGAAAATCTCCGTCAGGCATTCAACCAGGTGAAGGTGCTTTATGATAACGGGTACGGTAAAAACGGTGAAATGGTTGGACTTGATGTTAAAGCAATGCGTACCCAGAAAGCGGAAGATTGCTACCGTCACTTGCAGAACAGCATGAAAGTGTTCAGGATGCTTGAAGAAAAAGTTAAGAAATTTGATAATGCGTTCCGTGACCAGTGCATAGCTGAGCGCAACTATGAGAAACTCGAAATGTATGTGCTTGAGTTGCTTATGCAAGGCTAAAATAAAAATGTGCAAAGAAAATATAATGTAACTGAAAAAAGTGCACAAAGAAAATTCTTGTGCACTTTTTTCATTGCTCAGTGTAACATCCTAAGAACTAATGGCTTCAAATGCCTGAACAATATTAACAAGCGCCCTTACCAAATGAAAAGCGCATTTCCATGGCGTTCCCTTGTCGGCCACTTTCACCTTGCCGTCACGGTGAAGCCTTTCATACCATTCGCCGTACTGGCTGTCAAAAAAGTGGTCACGGCAATACTCGTGCTGCTTTTCGAACATTTCGAAATATACCGGATCGAGTGAGATTGCATATGCCATAGCGTATGAGCAGAGCGCTTCTGCGTTGGCCCACCAGACCTTGTCATCCCATAGCGAATTTGTTTCAAGATACCAGTCAATTGGCTCAGGTTCAGCTCCTGAAGCATCTGCATAAGATATAAGGCCGCCGTACTCCTTGTCATGTCCTATATCATATGCCCATTTTATAATCTCAAGCGCCCGTGAAATAATTTTTTTGTCATTCAGCCTTTTGCCAGTATCCAGGCAGAACCACATAGACTCCAGCATGTGTCCCGGATTTATAAACCGCCCTTTTACCGAACTCATGTCAACTTTGTTATCACGGGTTACTCCTTCAAAGACAAGCTTATATTCATCTTTGGCAAACCAGTTCAATATTTTGTCGAGGCACTCATCTATCAGTTTTTTGGTTCTTGCTTCTCCGAGTACAGGGACACAAACTTCGGCCATGCTAAGACAGGTAAGGTACATATCATGCCAGATGTAAACGGGACTCCATGTGTTTTCGTATATGTCCTTGAACTCCGGGTCAAACATGTTCCTCTCGACGGCATCATAGCTGTCATAGAGTATTTGCATACCCTCCTTGTCGCTTTTACCTGTTGCCAGCATATACTCTGCCAGTCCCTGGATAACGTGGTAATCAGAAAAAATGGAAGTAGTGCCTACCAATACATTTCCTTTCCGGTCTAAAAGGTAATTCCATCTTCTGTTGCCGGCATATGCCTTTTCAATAAGAAATTTGTAGCCATGCTCCGCATATTTAAGCCAGGTTTCCCTCTTTTCGATGCGGTTGTATAAAAGGGAATAGGTGTAAAGCTGTCTGCCCTGAAACCATATATATTTGTTGGTGTCAGTAAGCCTTCCATCCCGGTCAAAGCAGGTCAGATATCCGCCGCATTCATCATCTATACAGCGGGCATCCCAGAACGGCATTATATCTTCAAGTATATGCTTTCTATAATAAGCCGCGTATTCTTTCACTTTTTCCTTCATAACACGAAAGCCCCCTGTTTTACTGATTTTTAAATGCCTCTATCATTGCCATGATATTTTCAGGTGGTACGTCGTGAGGAATATCATGTGTAGGAGCAGCAATGAAACCTCCGGATTCACCCATAATCTCCATGATTTCACGTGTCGTGGCATAAACCACTTCCGGGCTTTCGCAGGGCAAAAGGCACTGCGTGCTGATGCCGCCTAAAAAGGACAGCTTGTTTCCAAAGGTTTTCTTAACCTTCCGTATATCATATATTTCAGGCTGAAATGTGTCATAAGCGTCAAGCCCTGCATCTATAAGGTCAGGAAATATGTCAAGTATATTTCCGCATGAGTGGAAAAAGGTGTATTTACCGTGTTTTTTTGAATATTCAAGAAGGACAGCCACTCTTGGCCCGATAATTTTTCTCCAAAGTTCCGGCCGCATGATAAGGCCATTTTGAGTTCCCCAGTCATCTCCAAAGTAAAATGCGTCAAACTGTACACCTGTCTTAAGCACTTCATCCATACAGGCAATATCATAGGCCACAATCTTATCAAACAGCTCTGCTACAAATTCCTCATCAAGCAGCATGTCGACAAGCAGGTTCTCAATACCTCTCATTGACCATGCGCGTTCATATAGGGTAAAGCCCACATTCACCATTTTAAATACATCATCAGGAAGCTCTGAAAGTTCCTTCATTTCACGGTGGATTTCACTGACCACAGGTTCGGGAAATGTAAGACCGTCAAGCTTTGGTTCCTTAAGCACCGTATTGAATGGTATTCCGATATCGGAACCGTCACGTCTGTCCCATATAACGCCAAACTCATCACGGAACAGGCCTTTTTCCGTTTCAGTTGCAAAATCCATGCATCGGCGTACTTCTATGTGGTTGCCAAGCTTTTTTTCAAACTCAGGGTCTTCCAGGTATGCTATCATATTTTTCCGCGTACGCTCTACAAAGCGCGTATGGTACGGAACAATGTCAGTGTCCTGATGTTCAAGCGCTGCGATTACACGCTCCCGTTTTGTCATACAGATACCTCCTTAATACTATAACTCGATAAATGGTACCAGCTCGCCGGGACTGTCGGGGTTTACTCCGCGTTCAAGCGCTTTATAATACGCCATTCCCTGCATAACCATTATTCCGTAAAGCGCTGCTGTCTCATGTCCGACGTCCATGCCCATTGATAAATTCCAATCTGCTTCATTATATTGTTTATTCGCACTTAAAGCCAGCACTTTTGAGCCGTTTTGCCGGATCTCCACAAGCATCTTGCATTCATGCCGATTTTCATCTCCATTTGAGAAAAGTGCAACCAGTGTGTCTTTGTCTGCCGTAACAATTGGACCATGACGGTATTCCAGCACGCCGAAATAGCTTGAAAGAAACTCTGCCATCTCAATCACTATATACGCGCCTTCGCACGCCACGCCATACTGGCAGCCGGAACCTAAAACAACGAGTTTCTTATAATCGGGGAAATCCTCACGTATTATCTTTTTCACTATATCTTCCGCTTTTGCGGATAATTTGTCAAAGCTGTCAATGTAATGTTTTATATCGGTTAAAATTTTGTTGTTATCCGATAAAAAAGCAGCAATCATAATACAGGACATGTAAAGGTTTGAGAAGGAACGTGTCTGGCATATGCTTATCTCATTTACCCAAGGTATTTCAAGCTTTAAATCAGATAAATTGAGGATTGGGCACTCTTCATACTCTGTTAAGGTGATTACAGGGCATTTATACCATTCCTTCATTTTTTCAACAGCAATTAAAGTCTCGGTAGTGCGCCCTGAACGTGACGGAGCGATTACAAGAGGCCTGCTGTACGCCCTGGCATAACATGCAGGATCGAGCACGATATCTCCGCTTTTTACTGCACTGCAGCGTATTCCTGTCTCCCTCTGTATAGTAAGGGCTGCTGACAGTGAAAGCCAATAACTTGAACCACATGCTATAAACACGATTTCTCCGGGTTTGTATTCATTTATGAATTTTACGATTTCTTCCCTTTTAGAAGTCATGTACTCATAGGTACGCGAAAGAGTGGCACCCTGACCGAATATTTCTTTATATGAATTATGCATAAAAAGCCCCTTTCCAACACTTTTTTATTTCCAGTAATTAATCAGGTTTTCTTCCGCTGAGGTAATTGCCACCTTGATTCCGCCCATAACGCCGGCGTTTTCCCTAAGCTGTGATACCCTGATTTCCGGCACGGCGGGAGAAGTTTTGCAAAGAATATCTTTTATCCTGTTTATATCCTGATCTCTGAGGAAAGCAGCCTCGCTTCCCAAAATTACCACCTCAGGGTCTATAACAAGCACTATGTTATTTATTATAACCGCCAAGTCATCAACCACTTTTTCGACAATGGAGCAAGCGGTGGCGTCTCCCTCATCAGCCTTTTTCAGGAGTTCTGAAAAGGATATTTTCCTTTTGGAATCAGCGCCATATTGTTTGAGTACTTCGCGGCACAGCTTGTTTTCAGTGACACCCGGCGAGAAAAAGCTCTGCCTTACATCATTGATTGACGGCAGATAATACCCGATCTCACCGGCGGCCCTGTTTGCACCCGTCAACAGCATTCCGTTTATCATTGAGCGTGCTGCAAAGCCATCACCGTATTTGACCAGCAAGATATTATTGTAATCCTTTCCTGCTCCGATCCAGCACTCGCCTATAAGGTCAAGCTCGACATCGTTCATAACGATTGCAGAAATTTTAAAATTATCTTCAACATAGCTTTTGACGTCAACAGCGTTCCATTCGTCAATAAAGGTTGAAATAAGGTTAAAATCTATTTTTTTATCGGTAAGTCCGGGAACGGCAATGCCGGCTGTAGTGACATCCCCGCCCTCCGGCTTTTTTTCAAGCAAAAACTCAATCAATTCCCGGAGCCTGACGAGTACTCCATTTGTACCCTTTTCAATATCCGACGGTACATTATATTGTGAAATTACATTCCCACACAGATCGGATATTGCACCACGAAGCCCCCGGGGCATAATTTCAATTCCCAGCACGTACATCAGGTTACTGTTGTACTTAAGCAAAACCGGCTTTCTTCCGAGCCGTGTCTCATCAGTACCTTCTTCTCTGATTATTCCTGCCGAGATGAGTGCTGCGACGTTCTTTGATACTGCCGGAGCGCTGAGCTTTAATGTACGGGAAATATCTTGCCGTGAAATTCCATTGCTGTTCTTTATTAATTTAAGTATTGTAAATTTATTGTTGTCCCCTACCATGGAGGGACATGATATTATCACTTGCTTATACACCTCTTTCATGTTTACCCCTTCACTGATCCCGCAAGCAACCCCTCAACCAGGTGTTTTTGTGCGAAAATATACACAATTATCATGGGTATTGAAACAATTCCAAGTCCTGCCAAAATGACCGGAACGTTTAAGGTAAATCTTCCCCTAAATAATGTTATACCAACAATCAAAGTGCGTAAAGATTCTTTTTGCAAAAATACCAGCGCAATAAGCAACTCGTTCCATACCCAGACAATGTTTACAACGCTTGATGTAATAATCACCGGAACCGACAGGGGGGCTACAATTTTGATAAGAGTCATAAACCGTGAACACCCGTCTATTCTCGCTGCTTCCAGCAGAGAGTCGGGTATATCTATAAGAAAATTTCTAAACATATATATGGTCATTGGAAGCATAATTCCGGTATAAATAATTATTACCGACTGAAGCGTATTGACCATTCCCAATGTTTTTATCATCCTGAATTGCGGTATTATCATGGCAACCGGCGGCACCGACATGAGCGGAATAATAAATCTAAAGAGCAGCCGTTTCCCTTTAAAATGCAATTTTGCGAACGCGTAGGCCGCAAGCAGGGCAATGACCATTGTGACTGCCGCAGAGCAGAATGTAAGTATTATGCTGTTTTTAAACCATTCAACGAAATTTTTGCCGCGAAAGGCCTCAATATAATTTTGAAGGGTAAAGGGCGAAGGGAGCGAAAGCGCGTCACGCACATACTGATGCCTTTCCTTGAAGGAGTTCGTAAACATAAAATAAAGCGGCATGATTATAGAAAACGTCATTATAATCATTAAAATTTGTGAAAGGAGTTTTGAAATAAAAGATTGATTTCTGGTGTTCATTCTGACATCTCCTCCCGTCTGCCAAGGAGACTTTGGTGTATAATTATCAATATTGTTGCCATAACAAGAACTACAGCGCTGATTGCCATTGCGATATTGAAATCACCGCCGCCAAAGGACTTTTTGTAAATCAGGAATTCGAGAACGGTTGTCCTGTTGCCCGGACCGCCCGCTGTCATAACAAAAATAAAACTGAAAACCCAGCTTAACATGTCTATTAAGCTGATAATTACATAAAATTCAATAACTGCCGCAGCCTGCGGAACAGTAACCTGAAAGAATTTTTGCAGCCATGTTGCGCCATCAACTTCAGCAGCTTCATAAAGCGATATATCAATCGACATGAGCCTTGCCAAAAAGAGAACCACGCCAAAGCCGAGCTGCTTCCATATAATGACCGCTCCTACGCTTGGAAGCGCCAGGGTAGGACTTCCAAGCCAGTCTATGGCAAGCATGTCAAGGCCTAAATTTCTAAGG
The DNA here is from genome assembly GCA_012840535.1 of Clostridiaceae bacterium. Lineage (GTDB taxonomy): Bacteria > Bacillota > Clostridia > Acetivibrionales > DUMB01 > DULF01. The sequence goes on along the minus strand of DULF01000061.1, from coordinate 16,361 downwards.
GTAGTATTAAGTACGCCGTTCATTTGAAGAATGTACGTAAATATAATACCCACAACCGGTATAGCCAGAATGAACGGGAGAAAAATGATGCTCCTGTAAAAACGCCATCCTGCGATACGGTTAAAAAGTATAACCGCAATTACTAGTGACAGCACCGTCATAACCGGAACACACAAAAACAGCTTAAGGTTGTTTTGTAGCGCCGTCCACAAAAGGGGATCCTTAAAAGCCAACCGGTAATTTCTCAGGGCAGCAAAGACTTCTTTTCCACCCGTAACTGTCATAAAGCTCCCTATGATGAGCTCAATAACCGGATATACAATAATACCGCCCATAATTAAAAAAGCCGGGAGAATATATAAATACGCTGTATTTATTTGGATTTTTTTATTCATGATAAAATGCTCCTTTGCTCATCCATAAAGACCTCATTCTGGAAAGCAGGGGGGCTGCAATAATGCAGCCCGAAAACAAGTTTATGGTAAAAATTATTCTGGCACGCTCCATTTTTTGAATGCATCAAGCTGCTCAGGGTTCTGCTCGCGCCATTTATCGAAGACCGCATCAAGTTCCTTTGCTGCGTCCGCCGGTGAAAGATTTTCAGAGAACATTTTCTGGACAACAGGCACGAGACCTTCATATTCAAACATTGGAGGATAGTAATACTGATAGCACATGTTTTTGTATTCTTTAAGCCAGCTGGTGACTTTCTTGTCAACTTCGCTTGTAAGCCATTCGCTCTTGAATTTCATATTGGGCATTAAAGCGTTTGCCTTTTCATATAAAAGCTTTAGATTATCCTCTTCGTGCAGGAACAGAATAAACTGGGCAGCTCCCTCTTTATGCTTTGCGCTCTTCGGGATTGTATAGATCTGGCATGGCGCTGCGATTGCAGTTGCAAGTTTTCCTTTGCCGTATACCGGTGGTCTTGCAAATCCTATTGTGTCACTGCCCATGGTCTTTTCGAGCTGCACAGCATAGGGATGCGCATGGAATGTCATGGCTGCCTGTTCATTTTCCAAAAGCTGCTGTCCCTGGTAAAAGTCCAATGATTGGATATCGTTGTTCACATATCCCTTATCGACAAGTTCTTTAACCTTTTCAAGCCATTCTGAGTATTTGGGATCAGTGTATTTCGCGTCTCCCCTGATACAAGTTATAAGATCATTAACACTGTCCAGGTTTTGCTGCGCGAGATAGAAAGCAAACCAACCAGGCAACCAGCCGTCTTTAAGTCCAAAACCCAGGGGTGTATGGCCTGCTTTTTTAAGAGCTTCACAGCAGGCAATAAACTCATCCCATGTTTCATAGGGGTTTTCAGGGTCAAGTCCTGCGTCAGCAAACATCTTCTTGTTATAAGCTACGCCAAAAGCTATCTGGTATGCAGGTATTCCCCATTGCTTGCCGTCCCAGTTTGTTTCAGCAAGACTTGATGAAGCTATATCCGCCATTTGCTCGGAAGTTATGTAGTCGCTTACCGGGACAAGGTTTCCGAGCCATGCATCTTCCAAATCAAGTGTGCCTCCCCACAAGAACTGCACGTCAGGACCCTCTCCGGCGCTTTCTGCCGTACGGAATGCGGAATACAAAGTGTCGCTTTCCTGCAAAACTGCATCAACTGTTACATTAGGATATTTTTTCTGATAACGCTGGACTATTTCCTCCATGTACGCTTTGTATCCAGGGCACTCTTGCTCTCCCCAATACCAGACAGTGAGTGTGTATTTTTCTCCTGAAGACTTATCTCCGCCACATGCTGCCAATGTTAGTAACATAGCTGTGAATAGTAGAATGGACAGAAGCTTTCTCATTGCTTTTACCTCCTTTTATAATTATATTGATTTGATAAACCGTAGGGTTTACATTGGCTTTTGATAGACGTCCTGAAATATGCGTTTTAAATCATGAAGCCAAAGCTGGCCCTGTATTCCGCCGCCTTTCGTGGTGCTTAGCGAGCCGCATAAATTCCCAAGTTCTACGCAGCGCTCAACAGGCATGCCGTTCAGCCATCCGTAAAGAAAGCCTGCATCAAATGCATCGCCGGCACCAACAGTATCTACGACATCAACATCAATCACTTTAACTCTCTTGATTACTCCACCATCGACAAACATAGAGCCTTCGTTTCCTAGTTTTACAATTGTCAACGGGATGATTTCACAAGCTTTTTTTAGCGCTTTTTCCGTATTTTGCTCCTGCATGATGGCGCAAAGTTCGTTTTCATTTGGGAAAAACACGTCAACGTATTGCAGGATGTTTTCTATTTCTCCCGTCCATTTTTCGTTTGGATCCCAGTTAGTATCAAGGCTAACCGAAACGCCCTGTTGCTTTGCGAAATTTAAAAGCTCGGGAAAATGCGGCCTGATTTTATTCATCAGGTAATAACTTCCGATGTGCATATGTTTTGCCTGTGATATTACTTCTAATGGCACATCCTTAAACTCCAGTGCATCAATAGAGCCTATGTAGGTTAGTATTGCCCTGTCACGGTCTTTACATAATGCAATACCGATACCGGTTTTTATATCTTCCCTCTCAAAAATATATCTGGTATCAACACCGGCTTCTTTCAAGCGTTCAATAACCAGCTTGCCGAAAATATCACATCCCGCGGTACCGATTACCACGGTTTTAAGTCCCAGTTTGGCTGTCTGGCAGGCAAAAATTGTGCATGAACCGCCCATATCGACTACGTAATTGCCGATGACCTTTTCTTTCTGATTAAACTCAGGCTCAACATCCCCCCCTGATATCATGATATCCACACATACATCTCCAATGGTTACAACATCGTACTTTTTTCCCATATGTTACACACCCTCACATAAATAAGCGGGACGAGTCAAACGGCTTTTGCCATCAGCGTCCATCTTTTTAGTCTCTCTCTGTCGCCGAATATCTGATAAACGTCCCGCAGAATAAACTCATATTTGCAATTTCTGGCGGCTTTTGCTGTATCTTCAAGGTCTTTTTTCAGGAGCTCCCATTCAGGCTCCTTAATAGATAAATATTGCGGAATCGGCTTTCTGGAAAATACAATATCGCTGTTGGAAAGTTTTTCTCCCATTTTCCATATATCACTGAATGCTGAAACAGAAACCGCTTTTAGGTTTGGGATTACCTTTTTAACCATATCCCACCGGTCGTCTATTCTCTCGCAGCAGCCAAAGTATGTATATCCGAAGACTTCAGCAGTGTTCTTTAAGAACGGCAGTACAAACTGCTCCAACATATCGGGTGAGACCGATGTCATTTCCTCGGCATTGCACCAGATCCACTGGCTGTTAAGACTTACTTCTCCGGATGGCTCTGATGAGTCCTCCATATATCCGTAATGTCCGCCGGTTAAAAAGTTTTTGCGGTTGTCAAGCAAAAGTCTTTCTTTTTCCATCCATTTGTAAAAATCAACAAAATCCGCAGTTAATATTTTCATTAGTCTTTCAATTATTTCAGGATGGTCATATAACCAAAAGTAAATATTGTCCATGCCGATAAGCCTGTACAAATTTAATGTGACTTCTGTGACATACTGGCCGTTGAAAGGTGTATATCCTTCACTTGGCGGATATGCAGGATCAAATCCCCCGATTTTCACCGGAAGAATATCTCCGAATAAGTCGTTTAGCATTTCGAGACGCTTATTGCTTATTTCTCGATTTACAGAAAAAGTACGGTTTTTAACTTTGTAAGCATCCTCAGGATTATGCACCGGATGATGATATCCAAACGCAACATGATCGCCTTCACCGGAAGGCCTGTACAGTTCAATATCCACTCCGAAGTTTGAACGTTCTATCTCCCAGGGGATGTAAAACTCAGGTTCGACCATCAGGTCGTCAGGAATTTCATAATAGTGCTTAATGGTTTCAAGCATCATTCGTTCGATGCCGCGTAAGTATTTGTCACTGCATAAAAGCTCTTTTTTTTCGACGAAGTCAACCAAGCTGACAGTTTCAACAAAGACAGCGGGACGAATATACTTTCCTCCGTTCATTCCACGCCATACGTTACGCCTTTCTTCCATTTGAGGCAGGGCAGCGATTTCCATCCACTGCTTTGCAAGTTCTCTAAGACGTGTCCTGTCATCCATAGATATGACCTCACATTTTTTAATTATATTAATTAACTATGTTAGTTATATCATTTCCCAGTTAAATAGTCAAATATTTTATGCCAGGAAATATGAAATATCCAGTGAAATAAAAAAACCAAAGGAACTGGATGTGTCCTGTTTCCTTTGGTTTAACGCCAGGTGATAAGCGGCCTATTAATTAAACTGTTTGTGTTTCAGCGCAGGATGCCTGATACATGCCCGCTAATAATTCTCCACTATTTCCATGGCAATTTCTGCCCACTTTGTCAAGCGCTCCGGCTCAAACCGGACGGTGGAGATATCCTTTAGAATAATCTCGAGGTTGACATTATTTGCTTTTGCCAAATCTACAGTATATTGCAGATCAGCTTTAACAGCATCCCAGTCAACTGTGTCTTCGGCAATATACGCCGGACTGGGCTTGTTTGACATAATCAGCTTATCGCCTATCTTTTCGGCGAAATTTTTCCTGTCGCTCCATGGACTGCATGACACCTTTTTTACATTCGGTATCTTTTTCACAATATCCAGTCTGTCATCCATACGGTCGCAGCAGCCATAATAAATCATGCCAAAATACTCTGCCATTCTCGTGATATAAGGAAGTTCAAATTCCTCGGTTGTCTTTGGAGAAACCGAAGTAAACAGCTGAGCCATGCCGAATGCCCAGCAATTTTTGGATACAGGACCTTTTCCCATCCCAAAATCAGGCAATAACTCATCTGTATAAATATATGAACAATGACATGTATTCGCAATGTCATCATGGACCTGCAGTTCGTTTGCCTGTCTGATGCCTGCAATAGTAGCTTCTGTTATTCTATTCATGCAGGCATGGATAAATTCAGGGCGGTCCATAATCTCAATATAAGCATCCTCAACACTCATAAGCGTTGTCAGATAGTCCCAGACACCGAGGTGGAATTGAATGCCGTGTCCCTGAATGACGGGCGCTACGCCTTCAAATATATCTTTTGCCTGTTGGAAGTGAAGTTCACTCATTTCATTGTCCACGGTGATTTCCATATCCTTTATCTTTTCAATATCTTCATAGTCTTTAAGTACTCTGTTAAAATGTCTGGACGGAGCGGTAGAACCTTCACTTAATGCCAGAACTTCAGAATTCTCGGTCAAACCGTAGCCTGAATTTTTAACATCTTTAGGTATTGTTATATAAGGTTCAATAACCATATCAACGGGAAAATGGTTCCACATATAAATTTTTTGCCGCAGCATCCATTCAACGCCCCTGAAGAATGGGTCTTCAACCAGACAAGCCAGTTCATCAGGAGCTTTAGCAATAAGTTCATTCCAAGGCAATTGATCGATACAAACCATGGGACGCTGCATCTTGCTGCGGTTCAAGGCTTTCCACAGCCCGACTTTCTCTTTATGAACAGGCAACATGGCAATATCCATGTACTGTTGACCCAGCTTTCGGAGGACTTCTTTGTCCATTGAAGAAATATGCATATTAAAACCACCCCTAAAATTTGTTTACTAACTTGTTGCTGTTGTTCTAATTTGTTAGTGCATGTTTTTTATTATTAACATATACAGCATGTTAAATTAATTGTACTACACAAAAAGCATATTATTAAACTTCATATATTATCTAAAATTATGCATAAATTGACTTTTCCGAAATTTTTGATAAAATCTTTGTATGATTTTTGAATGCTATGATAATACGGAGTGGTCATAATGCTGCTGGAGTATGGGAACGTCATTTGCGGACCTGATTGGGAGATTGATGAAAAACTTCCGTTGGGATTTTCACGTGTGTATTACGTGTATGACGGAGAAGTGGCTTACAGGGATGAACAATTAAAAACACACCTTAAACGGGGTTTTTTGTATATATTCCCGTCCGCATCAACCTACAGCATGAAACAAAATATTAATAATCCCCTGCGTTGTACGTATATGCATATAGATTTTTTTCCATCTATTTTGACAGAACTTGTTGAAGTACCAGTGGACAAGATACCTGCTTTAAAGTATCTTTTGCTTTCCATTGCAGAAAGCATTAGTGCCAATGATATCAAATTAATTCACGAAATGGCTGAAGTGTTTAAGATTTATTGCAAGGAGCATCAATTAATCACGTCACCGGACAGCAAGATATCCAAGCTGCTGTTATATATTGCCGAGCATATTGAAGAAAAGATAACTGTCGAGGAATTAAGCAAATTAGCGGGATATAACGTACAGTATTTTATCCGCCTTTTTAAGCGCAATGTGGGCTGCAGCCCATACCAGTACATTATGGGTTATAAATTAAAGGAAGCAAGAAAGCTGCTTAAGACAGACATGCCTGTTACTCAAATTGCCAAAATGACAGGTTTTAATGACATAAAGTCATTCAGCCGGAGTTTTAAAAAGAAATTCGGAGTATCTCCGTCTATGTTCAGAGATGTTTACATCAGCCAACCATAGGGTATAATGAAGTGAAATATATTGTATGGAAGGAAAGGGAACTAAATGCTTCATGAATTTTCAAGAACAGAGATGCTGATTGGCAAAGAAGCGCTTGAAAAACTTAAAAACAGCAAAGTCGCGGTATTTGGAATTGGGGGCGTTGGATCCTATGCGGTTGAAGGACTGGTGAGGGCGGGAGTAGGCCGCTTTGTCCTTGTGGATGATGACTGCGTCTGTCTGACGAATATAAACAGGCAGATACATGCAACCCGGAAAACTGTGGGAAAACCCAAGGTGGAGGTAATGAAGGAAAGAATACTGGAAATCAACCCCAAGGCAGAGGTTGAGACATATCAGCGCTTTTATATGCCAGGCTGTTCCGAGGAACTTATCAAGGATGACTATAATTATATAATAGATGCCGTCGACACTGTGACTGCAAAGATTGACCTTGTGGTAAGCGCTAAAAAAGCAGGCATACCCATCATCAGCGCCATGGGTGCCGGAAACAAGCTGGATCCAACAAAATTTGAAGTGGCAGACATTTATTCCACATCAGTCTGCCCGCTGGCGCGGGTTATGCGAAAGGAACTGAGACAGCGGGGAATTGATTCTCTCAAGGTTGTATATTCAAAAGAGGTACCTATACAGCCTATAGAGACTGAAGAGTCAAGCTGCAGCCGGAATTGCATATGCCCAAAGGGGACGACAAGGACTTGCACTGTACGCCGCCAGATTCCCGGCAGTATCTCTTTTGTGCCGTCGGTGGCAGGCCTTATAATTGCTTCGGAAGTAGTGAAGGATTTGATAAGCGGGCTATAGAAAAGAGCCATGGGAATGGTTCTCCGGAAAGAGCCATGGCTCGGTTTGGGAAAAACGGACTGGAGACAAGGGGAAGGATACGAGGAGACTGTTATCCTGTCTTGAACAGTCTCCATCTCCATTACTGCAAACTAGATTATAAATCATATTTCTCGGGCACGAACTTGTCCGATCTGTTGTTTTCTACCATATCGTGGATGAATTCTTCCTCGTCATCCGGCAGCAGATCAAGCTGGGATTCCATCATATCCAACCATGAAATTTCTCTTTCATCTACAATTACTTTCTTTGATTCTGTTGCCTTTCTAAGAAGGTCTATTGCTGTAGCGGCTGCTGCTTTGGCACGTTTATAATATGTGTTTTCTTTTATGATTGCTTTTGCAATCTGGAAGACTGCTTCAGGGCTTAATATATAAGCTTGCGGGTCAAATGAACTGTCGGACTCAGCCAGCCAATCCCTTAATTCCAGAGCTTTTTGAATACCTTTGGACGAAGCTACGTTCATAAGGCGGCAGTCATAGGCTATCTGCTCAAGTGAGACAGTAGGAGCCATACCGCCGAGAAGCTTGATGTTTTGTACCGACTCATTGCTCCAGAGGTCTGCTGCGCAGGCTGCAATATTGCCTACCGGACTCAAGTGAGCACATGCGCTGGATTTCCCTTCCATGGAAATTGGTATTCCTGTAATAGCTTTTATATACACACCTTCATAACCGCAGTCCTTATGAGGTCCTATAGCTCCTTCTTCAATTGCAACAAGGCTGCGAACTGCTGATATGGCTCTTACAACCGCTGCAAAGAGCTTGGGAACAAAACCCCTGTCAGCCAATACCATGGCAGTATTCGCAAAGCCGCATGCCGTATCTCCTGCAGCTATAGCGCCAGTCTGATCTGCAATCGCTTTTATTTCACCCCACAGTTTTGCCATATCCATTGCGCCAAGCACACCAAGAGAGAAAATAGACTTGTCAAGTTCACAGAACATTATAGCGTCATCGTGAAGGTCCTTTCCGCCTATGGATTCTATAGAAAGCAGATCCGCGCCTGCACGTGCACAGCCTTCAAAAGTTTTCATTATTGCATCCCAATGGCTTCCATGCCACATGTGGGGAGACTGTTTGTCTTCCCTGATATCAACCGGTGTTATTCGCATTACGCTCTTTAAGCCGTATTTGGCTTCGTATTCGTACATTACGTCTCTTATTGTCTTTGTAATATCTATCCCCCATTCAGGGTTGTAAGTGGTGGGCGGAAGCAATTCAACTTCGACAACCAGTCCAGGGAGATAGAGTTCTTTTGCCCTTTTGCATGCATCTTCAATGATTTCCTTGTACTGCTTTAATACTTCAGGCATAGTATCCTTTGTAATCAACATAGGAGGCAGGGTAAAATTTAATTCGGGATATACTTTTCCACCTCCTATTACCATTCCGTTCTTTAACTTAATTGGGTTTTTGGCATATCCATAAACAAACTCATCAAGACTATTATAAGCAAGACTTGCGTACTGCTTTATTGGCATAAACATTCACTCCTTTCATTATTTGTTTGTTTATGTTAAATTTCATATTTATTTTTATTATAAAACTTACGAAAATACTTTTCTTGAAATTTACGACTTTTCTTTGCAAATTTTTATGAATAATTAGTTGAATACTCAAAAAAGTAATATGATTGTTATCTTATATAAAATCAGAAAAATTTTGTTATTTAAATGATCTTTAAAGTACGAAACCTGGCGAGCGTGTTTGTTAATGCAATAAACAGACTTAATTTTAGCCTAATATGGCATAGTGCCACCGACAGATATGAGCTTTTCTGATTTTTCAGGTGTCTAGTTAGAAAAAAAGGTTTACCGATAACCCTTAGATTTTGAATAATTCATTACCAAATAATTTTATATACCGGGATAAATAAAAGTGATGAAATGAATATACATGAAAGAGAAAAGCTGATAACTGCTTGCTTTTCACAAAAAGGCATATAATTATGAAATAAAGATTGATGTGTGTACATGTTTATCACTAAACGTAATTATAAGAATTATTAGGTATAATTTTATAAAAAAATAAGCAATTTAGGTTGACCGATAAACCTTTCAGTGATATAATTTAATTATAAATAGTGAGATTACATAATGTATTAAGTTGGGATAACGTGAGTAAAAGAGTCACAATATATGATATTTCTAAAGAACTTAACTTATCTGCTACGACTGTTTACAGGGCATTAAAGGGAAAACCTAAAATCAGTGATGAAACAAGAAAGCTTGTAATAGAAACAGCTGGGCGATTAGGTTATAAAGCAAACAGGGTTGCTCAATCATTAACAAGAAAGACAATAAAAATAGGTGTGGTATTTGACGGATTTCATCATGGATTCAGTAAAGATATAATTAAAGGAATGCAACATGCGTTTAACGAACTAATGGACTTTAAGGTTGAAGGTGTATATGGCGATCTTAGTGTTCCGAGTACTCCGAGTGATGTAAAATCAGTTTTGAGTGAACTGATGAAGGTAGTGGAAAGTGGAGTCAATGGAATTATATTTGAACCTTGGCTGATACGCGAAGAATATTCAAAGACAATTAACGAATTGGCTGAAAAAGGAATTCCAACAATTACTATTGTGTCGGATGTGCCGAATTCTAAAAGAATAGCATATGTTCGGCAAAACGGAAAAATGGTCGGTGACATTGGAGCGCAACTCTTGGCTATGTTAAATGACAAAGGCAACAATGCGATTTTTATTGGAAATAGAGATGTGGTAATGCATAGTGAAGTTATTAAAGGTTTTACTGCAAGACTAAAAAAGTCAGGTATGGACCCAATAGCGATTTATGAAACACAGGATGATGATTCAATAGCATATTACGCTACAGATAAGTTGTTAAGGGATTATCCTCAAGTCGGAGGTATATTTGTTGGAACAGCACATTCAACTGGAGTTTGTAAAAAAATTAATGAGTTAGGGTTAAGGCAAAAGGTAAAAATTGTATGTACAGACGTTTATCCTGAGACAGTTGAATATCTTGAAAACAATACAATTCAGGCAATTATACATCAGGAACCTTATAAAGTCGGTGAGATCGCTGTTAAAAGTATGTATAAATATTTGGTTGAAGGAACACTGCCTGATAAAGATGTTTTGATTAACCCTAAAATTGTTATTAAGAGTAATTATGAGGAGTATTTGATCAAATAAATTATTAATTTTCAGGGAATATTGGGTTTGGTTTTTCGTTTTAAACATTCAATAATACCAATTGGATTTTTGAAAATTAATAGCATGTCAGGCTGATTGTTACCGGTAAACCTGATATTGCAATGACAGAAAATAATACTAGACTTGTTTTAATTCAGATTACTGCTTAGTAATTTTGCTTAAGCATATTAAATAATACAGATGGCTGACATAGGTAGCGTTAGCTATGTTGTTGCTATATATCGTTATACTATAAATGGGAATCTGAGGAAACACTAAAGATATTGTTATAAGATTTTGAAAATGTACTGGTAAAGAAATATTAGTTTGCTTTAAGGCTTATGACTTTAAGATGCTCAAGTCTAAATTTGGCAGTGTAATCAAAATTATTGTCGATTATAACAATATTGACAGAATTTTAATATAAAAAATCTGCTATGGCATATCTAGACGTCACAAAGGTCGAGAATAATATAAGGGAAGGTTTGAGCGCATATGAAAATAGTTGTACTTAATGGATATACATTGGATCCAGGAGATTTGTCTTGGGATGGGTTAAAAAAACTCGGTGAGGTAACTATTTATGACAGAACTCCTAAAGAGCTGATCAAGGACCGTTCTTTTGAAGCAGAAATTCTCATTACAAATAAGACACCAATTAGCGATGAAATTATTGAGCAACTTCCTAACTTAAAATATATAGGTGTTCTGGCTACGGGATACAATGTTGTTGATGTGCAAGCTGCATCCAAGAAAGGAATACCTGTTACAAATATTCCAACGTACGGCACCTATTCCGTTGCTCAATTTGTTTTTGCTTTGCTTCTTGAATTGTGTCATCATGTACAGCATCATAGCAATGCGGTTAAGATATGCAAAATATATTATAAAAATTAAATTTAGAGATGAAAGCATAGCTTGGATTTATAATTGTTATCGATAACAACATGTTACATAAACTAAAGAATGGTTACATTTAAATATATAAAAAATTAAAAGTTTAGCTTATAATTATAATTGTTATCGATAACATATCACAACAACATTCAAAATGCTTCAATGACTGGTGGCGATATTGCATGATGAATCCCGTCTTTGTCGAAGACTGGAAAATGATAAAGGAAAGGTGGAAAGCATTTTGGGATTTTGATTATATTGATCGTCCTGTTCTACAAATTATGGCTCCCAAAAGAGAGAGAAAAATTGACCCTATACTTGAAGAAGAACACAATGACCCTATAAAAAAGCATGCTGATTATAACCATATTTTCAAATACGGTCTGTATACCATGGAAAATACACGGTACATAGCCGAGGCAATTCCTGTTATGACACCTGGCAGCTCAGTTGGCCATGCGTTGTATTTTGGTTGCAAACCTATATTTGATAAATTCAGTGTGGTGTGAAAGTCTTCCATGTGAGGAAGATGGCCTTCCTCACCCTGTTTTTTCAAAAGATAACTATTGGTATAAGTGGTATCGTGATGCGTTGTTGTTCTTTGCGCATGAGGGAAATGGAAGATATTATACTTTACCAACTTTCGGTAATCATTCAACAGATACGTTGGGACTAATTCGCGGTATACAAAACTTGATGTTAGATATCGTTGATCGCCCGGAATGGGTAAGGGCCCAGGATAGACAGATAGCAGATATTCTTATTGATATCATAAATGAGAGATTTTTGGATGTTGAAAAAAATAAAGTAGAAGGCTATATAAATGATGCTTCCATGTGGGCTCCCAAAAGACCGTGGGGCTTACATTGTGATATTTCCTATTGTATATCTACAGAAGTTTTCAAATATTTGTTCTGGGAATCACAAATAAGGATTGCCGATATGACCGAATATGCATATTTCCATGTAGATGGAGTGGGGGTACTCAATCATCTTGATTTAATTCTATCTGAGAGACGCATACGGGCCATACAATGGCTACCAGGTGATGGCAGGAACTATCCGATGCAATGGATTGATGTTTATCGAAAAGTACAAGAAAAGGGACGTTCTCTTCAGATTTATGCCGAATATGATGATGTTTTACCTATTTTAAAAGAAATTAAACCTAATGGAGTATGTATAAATGTGATTAATTGTCCAAATGAAGATGAGGGATATCGTATTGTAGAAGAAGTTGAGAAGTTCTATGTAGATTCTCTTTTTAATATAGACAAATCTACTGTTATTTTATCACATTAAATAATGTGATAAGAAGTTTAATCCTACTGTAATATAAAAAATTATTATCACTTTACATGAGGATTGATTTTTTTAAGATATATTGCAGGGAGTGATATGATGCAATATATCTTTAATGTAAAAGAAGGGATTCATAAATACATTAAACTTGGAAAGCATTATTCGTTTCCGCCACCACCTATTAAAAGGTGCCATAATCCAAAATGCAATAAAACTGTACATTTCCGAAAACACGGTTTCTATGAAAGATACTTTTATTCAAGTGAATACAAAGGGAAAGTACTAATAAGGCGGTACATATGTCCTTTGTGTGGATGTACCATATCATATATTCCGCACTTTTGTCTTCCCGGATTTATTAATGCGGTAAAGCATATTTTTGAATATATATATTATTCTTTTTACCGGGAAGGCAGTATTAATTCAGCAATAAAGCATTTAAACTTGGAGTATGGCATACAGATTTCAAGACAAACTTTGTACTATTACAGAAAAAAATTCATTAAAAACATCGATATGGTACAAAATGGAATAAGACAAATCATAAGAGGAGTGAAACTACCGGATAAAACTCTTGAAGACATAGAAAAAGCAAGAAACGTTTTAGCAATAGTAATAAGTGAATATCCCGATATTCACTTATTCTCCCAAAAATATTATCAAGCTACTACTAAAACATTCCTTGCATCAGCATATTAATTATAGCATTAAAACAGGATTTGAAAAAGTATTTCTGAAAGAATTGACGTAAGGCTGGCTTGCAACACTGTATTTTCCTATGCTGGAGCGAATAATTATGTTAATATTTGAGACAGAAAGCAGCCTGACCGGTCATGGCTTCCTTAAAATGTAAGAGGAGGTCAAAAATATGTTGGATGATGATGCAAGAAATGCTATTGCATTAAAAAGATTTTCACTAATAAGTCCAGTCCTAAATGGACAGGTGAATAATCGAAGGGAATATTATGTCCAAATTTCGTCAAACCCCATAGAAATGCCACACTATGGCATAAGAAAATATTCACCTAAAACAATAGAGAGCTGGTACTGTGATTATATGCGTGGCGGACTTAATGCATTAAAGCCTGGATACCGGGGTGACAAGGGAAGTTACAGAAAAATAGATGCAGAACTGGCAGAAAAGATTCTTGAGGTAAAAAAAGCATATCCTAAAGCACCCAATACAATCATCTATGATAAACTGATAGAAAATGGCATACTAAAGGAAGGGCAGATATCTCTTGCAACGCTATACAGGTTTTTAAATTCTTCAACCAACATGAATGTGCATGAAACTGAAGATAAGAAAGAGATTAAAAGATTTGCACATCAGTATATAAATGAGCTGTGGTATGGAGATTTAATGTACGGGCCATACATACAAGAAGGCAGGATGAAAAGGCCCACCTATTTATTGGCATACATAGATGACGCATCCAGGCTTGTACCCCATGGAGAATTTTACTATACACAAAACTTTGAGGCATTAAGACATTCGTTTAAAGAAGCTGTACTAAAGAGGGGAATTCCTTCTTTGCTATATACGGATAATGGGAAAATATACCGTTCACAGCAGTTTGAATTCATGTGTGCAAACATAGGCTGCACCCTAATTCACTCAAAACCGTTCATTGCTAACAGTCGCGGCAAAATAGAAAGATTCTTTCTGACTGTTAGAAAAAGGTTCCTGTCACAACTTGATACGAATAATATCAAGAGCTTGGAAGACCTGAATATTAGATTTTGGAAATGGCTTGATGAGGGTTATCACAGGAACCCCCACTCATCACTTAATGGATTAACGCCGCTGAATTTTTTCATGTCACAGATTACAAGGGTAAAACTATATACTGATCCTGCACAATTAGAGGAGAGGTTCCTCTTGCGTATAAAACGTAAGGTTAACCATGATGGCACATTTACAATAAACAATATACTCTATGAAACTGACATGAAGTTTGCAGGCTCAAGGGTCGAGATAAGATATGATCCTCAATGGCTTAACACACCATTTATACCGGTCTTAATATATCATGAAGATAAAAAAATTGGTGAAGCTTTACAGGTTAATTTTCATGATAATGCCCATATGAAACGTAGGAGCAAATCTGCAAATTCCAGATTAAAGACCGATTTGCAAGATGATGAAGCATCTATAGTACTAACTAATATACCGGAAACAAAACAAACCATTTCCTTTAAAAGCATCATGGAAGGAGAGAAATGATCATGTTCAGACAGTTTTTCGGGTTGAAGTACAATCCTTTTGGAAAGGAAATTGATATTTCCGATGTTTATGAAAGTGAGGATATGAAGGAATTAAACTCAAGGTTTAGATATATTCAAAACATCCGGGGAATATTTCTCCTGGTTGGCGAACCTGGGATGGGAAAGTCCACAGCTTTAAGGAAATTCGCTGCTGGGTTGAACCCTGGACTTTACAAACCTTGCTACTTCTCTTTGTCAACAGTTACCGTAATGGATTTTTATCGGGGTCTTTTAATATCTTTAGGAGAAGAACCTTCCCATAAAAAGGTTACAATGTTTCATCAGATACAGCAAGCAATAGCGTCGCTATACTATAACCAAAAGATTACTCCTGTCATTATGCTCGATGAGGTACAGTTGCTGTCAAACAGTATACTTGAAGAATTAAGACTTTTGTTCAACTTTAAGATGGATTCTGAAAATCCATTTATATTAATATTATCTGGTCAATCGCAAATCAGGAATAAATTACAGTTGGCAGTAAATGCACCTTTGAGGCAGCGAATAGCTGTAAAATACGTAATGCAAGGGCTGAAACCTGAGGAACTTCCGGACTATATTAGTACAAGGCTAAAAGCTGCAGGATTACATGAAAACATTTTTACACAAACCGCAACAGAAGCCATATATTCAGCTTCAAAAGGCACACCACGGCTTGTTAACAGTCTTGCAACCGCAAGCCTTATGTACGCTTGTTCAATAAAGCAGAAGCATATAGACGAAGAAATTGTTTATCAGGGACAAAGAGATATTGATGTGTGATGGGGGTGGTTCAAATATGATATCAAACGATAACAAAAAGTACGAAATTGAAATATTAAAGAACCCAACAACCGTAAAACTATTAGCGCAACAAATTAAAGCTGCCAGCGATGCTTACATATCAAGAAAAATGATAGAGAAAGATTTCCGAGATCTTATTCTTTATTACGCTACCTATCACGGTAAAAAACTATTCTCTAAATCCGGCAACCTTAACACAACGGTTGTTAACCGTATAGGGAAAAAACGCTGTGAACTTGTAGAATTAATGCTTAGAGACTTCCAAATATCAATATTTTAATTCAAATTTAAATTAAAGGGCAGGTAAATCTGCTCTTTTTCATTCTAATTTTATCGTTATTATACAGGATTTACAGTTTGAACCCTATTGGAATTTGAAAATACAATTATCTACGCCTGCTCCAAATTGAAAATTTCCACTAATTTATGGAAAAATCGGCCTAATACAATTTGATAATTTTTCCGGATTTAATTTGATAATCTACACTACACAAAATATTAAATTACCCTTTACCTGCAACAGAGGAAAGTAAAATGATACTATTGGCGATAGATGCAGGATATAAAGGAT